>JBFNEZ010000111.1:0-12680 GCA_040797825.1 Thermotaleaceae bacterium
GGAACGCATAAGATGCGTTCCCTACAATTTAAAAGTTTCTGTAATAAACTATTCTCAATTCATGATATCAAGTCAATATCCTAAAAATAGATCCTCCAATGCCCCCATTACAAAACCCGCTCAGGGCGGACAACTCTGTGCTTCATCTGTGCCCTAACTATTGCATGGACCACCACCCTAGAGTTCACTTTATAGTCCTAATTTGATGGCATCTGGAAATAGGGTTCAATAATACTGAATCCATAAACAAAAGAGCCACCTAACCAAATTAGGTAGCACATTCTAGGTTATAGGATTTTTTCTTTTCTAAAATAATCCTTTGTATCGTTTTAGGTGACAAATAATATTTCTCTGAAAGCAATTGTGTGCACATGCCTTCTAAATAATCTTCATATATACTTGTATTCCTTTTGAAAAGTTCAGTTTTACTATTGGTTAGTTCACCCCATGCAATTTTATTTTCTTCTTTTTTCGGTATATAAATGTATCCACCATCCACATAGTTTTGAATTATTTCTAATATTTCATTAGGGAGAATATCCCTTGCATTTGTATAGCTCATTTTATGCTCCTCCTAAATAATCATTTTATTTTAGGATTAGCAAAGGCTATTTTCATATTTTACTAATTAAGCACCCTTATGCAATAGCCTCTGCTATGCATAAATAACATATTTTCTCATAAAACTGTGCTCCTTTCTTAACTGCATTCACACAAATTTTACCAAATCTTTTCTATAATTACAATAGTCATTTTACAATTAGCATGCTAGAGAATCATACTATAGCTCTAAACCTCTTATATTCTCTACTGCCTTTAAAACATGTATCTCCATCCCATCTCTAACTTTTATATTTAGTGAATTTTTTTCATCTTTAATAAAAATTACTCCTTTTTTATGCAGCGTTTTTGTTTTGCTCCTTGAAATTCCAAAATTATCACTTAAAAGCTTATCTACTCTCAATTCTATTGGATACTTGCAGACAAGTTCAATAACAAGCTTATTTTCTTCTATAGGATATGTTTCTAGCTTTTTTTGAACGAGCTTATAGTTTATATGTTCTAAAATAGCTTCAGCTTTATTCTTACTATATATACTTGAGTTAAAGGCATATTGTCTGGCCAATTCTCTGTCATTGGAAAGAAATTTATCATATTCGTATTTACTAATGTTACCAGGCTTTATCCTTTCAAGTATAGTCATATTCCAGGTTGACTTGCATTCTTCGCATTTGTAAATCAACCAAATATCAATGTTATTTTTGTTTGCATTTATTCTAAATTTTTCACTATTTATATAGTTTGTTTTCTCATTACATTTAGGACAACTTCTTTTTACTATTGGTAAGTTTTCAGGGATCAGTTCCCATTGATATTTCTTTAAGTAGCTCATCTTGCTCCTCCTGGTCATTTATTATCACGGAGTTGCAAAGGCTGTTTCATCATATTTTTCACGAATAATGCAATAGCCTCTGCTATGCATTAAAAATATCTATTGTCATAAAAAAAATCCCTCCAATCTTTTTCTAAATATATTTTATCAGCCCTATATACTACATAAAACCTCATTGTTATTTATGAAATAACAATGAGGTTAGGATTCTACCTATGCTTTCGTACTCACACATCATAGGATACCTATTCGTATAACAAAAAAGATGATTCCTGTTCAGTACAGAAATCATCTTTTGATATTACTACATATTTATGGCTTTTTTCCCTTTTAAAAATACTTAGAAATTGAAGTTATCGATATTATTAATATCAAAAACTGTTCTTTCAGGCATTAACACAATTCCTGAATCATCAGATAAGTAATCATATCCTAAAACAGAGTTAGGCATAATTTCTACCTTGCCAACTGTAGGAATATCAATCTTATCACCAACAACAAACTCGTTGCCTGCAGCTAGCCAGTAAGCGATATAAGCTCCCATAGCCCCTTGAATTTCACAATCCCACAAACCGAATTGTTTTAATGTACCATCTTTAATAAAATCTCTCATGGAGCTAGGCGTTGCAAATCCCGTGATGATTATATCATCCGCATCTTTCCCAAGATTTTTTGCTGCTTGAGCCATACCTGGCAGTGCAGTTGAGTCTGGGCAGATGATGGCGTCAATATTTTTATATGTATTCAAAATAGATTCTCCAACTTGGATAGATTTCTGTGCGTCTGATTCTCCAAATTCTGTTGTTACTAGGTTCCATTTTGGGAAATCTGAAGCCACATATTTTTTAGCAGCCTCTACCCATGAATTTTGATCTGTTACTGTTGGGCTAGAATAGAAGAACGCAAAATCGATTTCTGCATTTTTAGCATCGTCAATTTGTTCTGCAACCATGTCAATCAACATTCTGCCTAATTGGTCTGGCGTTCCCTGACTGACCATGATGGATCGATATTGAGGATTCACATCAGAGTCCCATGTAACAACCTTAACGCCAGCATCTGCTGCGGACTTTAGCGCTTCATTAAGCCCATCCGGTGAATTTGATGATACTGCTACAGCGCTGTAACCTTGATTCACTGCACTATTAATTACTTGTACCTGATCTGCAACAGTAGCATTGGTTGTACCATCATACTTACATTCAAAGCCTACTTCCTTAGCTATCCTTTGTGCCCCTGCATTTGCTGACTCAAAGAACATATTCCCTGTCAATTTTGGGATGAAAACAACAGAAACCTCTGAAGGATCTAACAACTTCCCTGCGCCCGTCTCTGCTGTTTGCCCTGCATCAGCTGGAGCCTGAGTATCCGTCTTTTGCGCACAGCCTGTTGCAACACTAAAAATCATAAGCATAACTACTGCCAGTGCTAAATACTTCCTTTTCATAAAATTTCACTCCCCCTTAATTTTTATATTAATCAGCCAGCCCATACTTTAACCAGCTAATTGATATACAATCTTTGCATCGATGGTCTATGGCGGCTAACCATGCCATAGTATGACTCCTTTAACCATTACTTGATTTAAGCTTTCTCTTGATATCTGAGAAAAGGTTTCCTTCTCCCAGGGAACTCTTTATCGCTACTGAAATCACCAGCAGCAGACCTATACCTATACCAACAAATTGTGTGGACAGCCCTGCCATTTGTAGTCCCAATGTCATCAACCCTATGATAACACTGGCTAATGCCGTCCCGATAATCGTACCCTCTCCCCCTGTTATGGCAGTTCCTCCGAGAACAACAGCTGTAATCACAGACAGTGTAAGGGTTGCTCCGTGATCTGCACGGGAAGAACTCAAGTAAGAAGTTATATACATCCCTGAAATGGCCGCACCAGTACCTACAAGCATGTGAGTGCTTAATATCACTAACTTTGTTTTAATACCTGAAAATTCCGCTGCCTTTCTATTGATTCCAGTAAGATATACTCTTCTTCCATAGGTTGTTTTATGCAATAGAATATATGAAATAATAATTAATAATCCGAAAATGATTAAGGAACTAGGAACTCCTAAAAATTTACCATGCCCCAGCATTCTGAAACTATCAGGAAATCCTGTAATCCCTTCTGCTGGACTGATACCTGAAAATCCAATAATCACTAAAGATATCCCTGCATAAAGAAAACTTGTTCCAAGGGTTGCTACCATAGCCTGCACACCAACAAAAGCTACTAAAAAACCATTAAAAGCCCCACATAAGGTCCCTATTATAATTGCAACAATAAGAGCAACCCAGATATTAAAACCCAATTCCTGCCATAGTAGTCCCATTACAACCGATGAGAGGCCTACAACAGATCCCATAGATATATCAATGCCGCCGGTAATAATAACCAAAGTCATAAACAAAGCAATAATTGCCACTGTAACAAAGTCATTTGCACTGTTCATAAGGACTCTCAGCTTTAAAAATCTTGGATTTATCAGTCCAAATATCAAAATTTCAGTGATTAAGAAAATTACTAGAGACAATTCCCATTTTCCCTTAAAGGCCTTCCACCTTTTCATCATGACTCATCACCTCCTACAAAGGATGACCTCGCAGAGAGACGCTGCTTTTTGGCCTTATCTTGGAAGTACTTATGGATCAGAACGTCTGAGACAACAATAAGAATCAACAAGGTTCCTTGAATGGATTTATTCCAAAAGGATGGAACTTTTAAGAAAACCAATACGGAGTTAATTGCAGTCATAATGATAGCGCCGATGCTTGCACCCGTCACAGAACCTATACCGCCGCTCAAGCTCACTCCCCCAAGTACACAAGCAGCAATGGCAACCATTTCGATGTCAAGCCCTGTATTACTTGTTACAAATCCTACCTGGGACGCAAATATAACACCCGCAACAGCTGCACATAATCCAGAAACAACATATGCGCGAATCATCATCTTTTTAACTGGGATTCCGACTAATACAGAGCCTTCAACATTATCTCCAATAGCCGCAAAGTATTTGCCTGTTTTACCTTTACTAAAATATAACTGTACTAAAATAACCGTTATTAATGCCAGTATGAAATAGAGGTTTAGCCCTGCAAAATTTGCCTGGGAAGCTGTTTTAAAAGAATTCGGCAGATTTTCAACCCATTTGCCATTTGTATAAAGAATCATAATGCCTCTAGTGATCCCCAATACACCCAAAGTCATGATAATGGCTGGAATTTTAACGATTGCAACCCCGATACCATTCATTAGACCGATAACAAGACCAATAGCTATAGCCAATACTATTGATAATACAATACTTGACCCGTCCCTGATCATGGTAGCTGATACTGCTGCGGAAATACCAAGGGTTGCTCCAACGGAAACATCTATACCGCCTGTTAACAGCACAAATGTCATGCCTACGGCTAGAAATATGTACATAACACTTCCTTTTAATACCGTTGAGATACTTTGTATGCTAATAAAATCTGGATTTCTTAAGCTGACTCCTAAAAAAAGAAGGATTAGAAAGGCTAATGCGGTAATCTCTCTTTTTTCGAATATTCTTTTTAAGATTGTCATAATACTTTGATCCACCTTCCGCTAATTAAATTAGTATGAATCATCAATCCTCCATTATGCTCCAAATGCTGCCTGGGTTAATCTATCCATAGTAATATCTTCTTTTGATAAAGCCCTGCAATTGCTGCCGTGATACATAACCTCTGCACGATCTGAGAGTTCATAGATTTCTTCAAAGTCAGATGAAATCAGTACTATTGCCAAACCAAGTTTTTTGAGCTGATAAATGATTCTATAAACATCTCCCCTTGCTCCTGCATCGATACCTCTTGTGGGCTCATCTAGAATAATCACCTTTGGATTGGATGAAAGTATCCTTCCAATAACAACCTTTTGCTGATTACCTCCAGAAAGTGATTTTAAAGATTGATTCTGTCCCGTCACTTTAATTCGAAAATCATCTATATATTTTTGTGTAATCTCATTTTCTTTTTTGTTATCAATAAAAACTTTACTAAGGCTGCTTAAAATCGCTGAAGTTGTATTGAGTTTTACATCTGCTATGTCAAAGATACCATTTAAATGTCTATCCTCAGGTACATAGTTTAATCCTAAATCAATAATTTCCCGTGTTGTATGCCCTTTTATACTTTTTCCATCTAATAGGACATCGCCCCCTGTGATTTCTCCAATACCAAATATTGCTTCAGCCAGTTCCGTTCTTCCTGATCCAACCACTCCAGCAAGACCTAAAATTTCCCCTTCATATACACAGAAGGAGACATCATGAAATCCATAACCGGATAAAAACTCTACTTTAAATATAGGGTCTTTTGTGGTATCTACAGGATTCTTCTCAATACATTCCCTTACGTTCTCTGCATTATCAGGCAGTAAACCCTTTATTAACATCTCTTTTGTAAAATCACATACAGGACCGCAGACAGTGATTTCCCCGTCTCTTAAAATAACAACATCCGTAGCGATTTCAAAAACTTCTGTTAATCGATGGGTAATATAAAACATTCCAATCCCTTTTGCTTGAAGGTCCTTCATTAATTTGAAAAAAGATTGAATTTCATTAAAGGTAAGAGTAGATGTTGGTTCATCTAGTATTAAAATCTTAGCTTCTCTTAATAAACCTCTTAGAATTTCAACCAACTGCTGTTCTGCAATCGAAAGAGTAGCTGCCTTTCTATTTAAAGATATATTCCATCCCAGCTGCTCAATCAGTTTTCTAAGCTTTACTACTAATTCTGACTTGTTTTGATTAAATCCAATGATAACGTTTTCTTCAACAGTCATATTTGGGAATAGGCGAGGTTCTTGGGGTACTAAATAAATACCATTTTCAAGGGCCACCGAAGGTGAATTCATATGTATCTTCTTGTCTTCTATGTAAATCTCACCCCTATCCAGAGGATATATTCCCATAATGATTTTCATCAAAGTACTCTTTCCTGCCCCATTGCCGCCGATAATGGCAACGATTTCCCCTTCTGCCAATTCAAGAGATGTCCCTTTAAGTACTTGGTTATCCGCAAATGACTTATATATCTCTTTTAATCTTATTAGAGATTTTTTTTCACTCATTTCATCTAGCCCTCCAACTCTATTGATTTTAACAAGGTATGATTTTCCTGGGAATTGTAGTTTCTTGTAGAATTATATAACATTTGTGAATTTATTAATCATTTGTTAATTCTATCATAGTGCACGCTTACACAATTTGTCAATATAATTTTAAACTATTTTCTATATAAAATGAGATATTGACACCAAATTAATCCATTGATATAATAAGCTTAAATCTAACAAATTATTTTATGCAAAACATTTGTTGCAATGTTTTTAACTCAATCACAAGGAGACCAATTATGTACGAAAGCAATTTGATCAATAAAGTAACCTGGTTTTATTACGTAGATAATATGACTCAAAATGAAATCGCTGACCATCTTGGTATTTCTAGAATGAAAGTAGTAAAACTTCTGCACCAGGCCAAGAGCGATGGTATCATTAAATTTAAAATGAATCTCGATGCTAAAGCGAACATTCATTTAGAGCGTGCTTTAATAGAAAAATTTCATTTAGAAGATGTCTTTATTGTTCCTTCTAGTCCAAATAATGTTAATGATAATATCGCAAACGGTGCTGCTCAGTACATTGAAGAGAAAGTTGAAGCAAATACTTTTATCAACATTGGTTACGGCGACACCGTCTCTCGTACGATTAATCATCTCATTTCTTCTTTAGAAAAGCCAATATCCTTAGTCACACTATCAGGAGGAGTTTCTCACTATACCTCAGCTATCATTTCAGGTACCCATAAAAGAAGCTCAACAAGTGTCACACCTAACATTCACATTCTTCCTGCACCATTATTAGCTTCTACTGAAGAAGTGGCCAATATCTTATTAAATGAGAAGAGTATCAAGAGCATCATGAATATGTCACAATTGTCCAGCATGTCCATCGTCGGCATTGGTTCTGTTTCAAATACTGCAACCATTTTTAAGTATCAAGTTGCAAATAAGGAAGATCTCATTCTGCTGGAGATGCAAGGTGCTGTTGGCGACATTCTGAGTCAGTTTTATGATAAAAACGGCAACATCGTTCAGTGCGATTTGCATAAAAAGCTTATAAGCATTAATCTTGACACTCTAAAAGCCTCCCATAAAACAATTGGGGTTGCCGGCGGCAAAGAAAAGGTTCAGGCTATTTATTCTGCCCTCATTGGCGGTTATATCAACGTTTTAATTACAGATGAAGATACCGCCAACAGCTTAATAACATTTAAAAACGAATAGCCGATTTTTACACCCAGAATTCTTTTAGTAAAAAATAAAAGTAAAGAAGGTGAAAGGATGAAAAAATATGTTATGGCAGTGGATGCCGGTACTGGGAGTGTTCGTTCTGTTATTTTTGACGAAAATTTCAACCAAATTGCCGTGGCACAACAGGAATGGACACATAAGGAAGATCCCCGCTATGAAGGGGCTATTGACTTTGATGTCGAGAACAATGCAAAATTAATGCTTGATACCATCCGCCAAGCTCTTCAGACATCAGGCATTGACGGTAAAGACATACTTGCTGTCTCAACAACCAGCATGAGAGAGGCTTTTGTCTTATATGATGAAGAAGGCAATGAAATATGGGCTGTTTCTAACGTTGATGCAAGAGCTTCCAAAGAGGTCTTTGAGCTAAAAGAAATCTCCGAGGATTTAGAAAAAGAGATCTATACCATTTCTGGTCAAACATTTGCTTTAGGAGCTATTCCCAGACTCCTATGGGTAAAAAATAATCTACCCCATGTCTACGAAAAGGCTAAAGCTATCACAATGCTCAATGACTGGATTATCTATCGTTTAACAGGTATTTTATCTATCGAACCTTCCAATGCTTCTACTACAGGCATACTTGATGCTAACAAACGGGACTGGGATATGTCCATCTTAGAAAAATGCGGTCTCAAACAGGATATGTACCCGCCTATATATGAAAGCGGCACTCCTATCGGAAAGATTACAAAGGAAATTGCAGAACTCACAGGTCTAAGTGAAAACTGTACTGTTGTCGTCGGCGGCGGCGACGTACAAATGGGCTGCGTGGGCGTTGGTGTAGTAAAGAGCGGTCAAGCAGCACTCCTTGGCGGAAGCTTTTGGCAGCTTGAATACAACACAGCCTCCCCAAATATCGATGAGGCAGGCCGTGTCAGGGTTAATTGCCATGCTGTGCCAGGCATATGGCAGCAAGAACTTATTGCTTTTTATCCGGGCCTTGTCCTGCGCTGGTTTAGAGATTGTTTTTGTCAGTATGAAGCTGAAATTGCTAAAAAAACAGGTGACAGCGTTTATGCTTTATTGAACAAGCAGGCCGAAAATGTCCCTGTTGGTTCTAATGGTATCTTTTGTTCTTTTTCAAGCATCATGGACTATAAGCAATGGAAGCACCCTTCTCCATGCTTTACAAATTTTGGAATAGATCCTAAAAAGTATAGCAAAGCTGCTTTTTATAGATCCATTTTAGAAAATGCAGCCCTCGTTACTTTAGGTCATAAAAAAATTATCGAAGATCTTATGGGGAGATTTCCTGATGCCATTACTTTCGCATCGGGTGCTTCAAACAGTTCCCTTTGGTGCCAAATCGTAGCTGATGTTTTGGGCGTCTCCATCAAGGTCCCTATCATAAAGGAAGCTACAGCTTTAGGAGCCGCTTTCTGTGCCAGCGTCGGCGTCGGACTCTTACCTAGTCTTGAGGCGGCTGCAGAAAAATATGTACACATAGAAACTATATATACACCTAACAAAGAAAACCATATGCTATATGAAGAAATTTTTTACAATTGGAAGAAGTTATCAGAATCTCAAATTAAAAATAGCGATAATGGCTTTTTACAGCATATGTGGAAAGCTCCTGGAATTTAAACTGTGAAAGAGGTGAAAACATGATAAAAGTAAATGAATCAGAAAGAGAATATCGTTTTGGAGATAGCGGTCCAAAGTATTTGCGCAAAGGCCCTTTCTTAAGCACAGGGGTTGTTGTATTTAATCCAGGCCAAGATTTTCAATCCCACTACCATAAAATTATGGAAGAAAGTTTTTTGATCATTAGTGGTGAACTGGATTTTTATATGAATGGCCAGCTTGTAAAATGCGTTGAAGGTGACTTGATCACTGCAGAACCTGGCGAAAGTCATTATATTGTAAACACTAGTGATAAAGTTGCAAAAGCAGTTTTTATGCTGGCACCTTTCCAATTGGAAGATAAGTTCGTTGTCGAAGAAAAAGAAGCACAATAAAGGAGGAAAAGAATAATGGCAGATAAAGATGGAATCCAAGCAGCTAAAGAATTTGGTATTGGAATACCACAAGTAACAGAAGGTTTTCATGTCAAAGGATGCAGCCACTATGGCTGGGGAATGAAATCAAGACTCAGCAAGGTCTTTAATCCAAAAAGCGGCAAGTCTCTCATGCTGGCCTTTGACCATGGATATTTCTTAGGACCTACTTCCGGTTTAGAAAGATTAGATTTGGCAATACCTCCCCTTGTAGATTATATCGATTGTTTTATGGGAACCCGTGGCGGAATGACAGCTTGCATTGACCCTTCAACAACAGCCAATAAATCCATCGCACTTCGTGTTTCATCAGGATCATCTGTTTTAAACGATGACCTTAGCAACGAAATTGTTTCCGTTGACATTGCAGAAGTTATCCGTATGAACGCTGATTTAATGGCTACTCAAGTATTCATTGGCGCACCTTACCAAAAAGAATCCATCGAGAACCTTTCGAAAGTGATCAATACGGGCAATACCTACGGAATACCTACAATGGGTGTTGTTGCCGTAGGCAAGGAAATGGAAAGAACTACCAAGTACTTCAGCCTTGCAACTAGAATTATTGCTGAGGTTGGCGCACACGTTGTAAAAACCTACTATTGTGATGATTTTGACACCGTAGTTGCTTCATGCCCTATTCCAATCGTCATCGCTGGAGGCAAGAAAATACCAGAAAAAGAGGCCCTAGACATGTGCTATAATGCTATACGAATGGGTGCTGCTGGTGTTGATATGGGAAGAAATATTTTCCAATCAGAGGATCCTCTTGCAATGGTTCAGGCAGTGCGCGCCATCGTGCATGATGGTATGGATAGCAAAGAAGCATTTGACATGTTTAATGAACTAAAAGTGAAGTAATCTTCCTCCCATTCAAAAACACCCTATGTGTATTGCTATAGATAACCGCAACACACATAGGGTGTTTTTTAGCGCCCATTTATTATAATTTCATCTAATGACTATAAGAAAAATAAGTCATAGGAGCGGTTGTAGGGTCCCAAACCTCTAGGATAGCGTGCTATTATCATCAAACGTAGGGGCATCAGACCCTGCTGCCCGCCCTGTGTATTATTCTTGACAGAACGCATAAGATGGGTTCCCTACATTTTTTGTTGGGGGCTGTATAGATGTCTGTAAAATTATTCTGTAGTTCATACAAAGAAAATACACTTTTCTATTTGGCTTCATTCACGATATGAAATTCTTTTACCATCTCATCAAATCTCACCCCATGACCTTCTGCCGCTTCAAGGAAATATCGCTGCGTAATGATAAAGCTGCCTTTGCTGCCATTGGATACTACATATGCTTTTACAATGGCACTATCCCAGTTTTGTCCATCTATACCGCGAACAACCCAGCCCTTAATGGGTACATTTATCTGTTGTGGCTCGTATATTTTTTTAAACCTTTCCCTAATCTTTCCTTCTATATCTTTTATGACATCCTCTGGAGTCCTATCCATCACTTGTTCAATTTCCATAGAAACTTCAGGGAAATTTCCCTCTACTGGATTTTTCATAACAATTCTGTCCTTGTCTTTTCCTTCAATAAATTCATACCTGTCCTCATCTATATAGATTACATATTGAGATTTACTTGGCTGCTGTAGATTTACATTGGTCTCTTCCTTGTTTCCTTCAATTTCTTGGGTAATTTGTTTTTGAGGTGCGAATAGCTCTTTGATTTGTTCCATAAGGGCATGTCCCGTTTCAGTTTTAACTCCGATAAATAACATGACTACTGCTGCCGCTGCTGCCACAAATATTGTATAAGGATTCCGTTTCTTTGGTTTCACAGTTTTTCCTTCCCCCTTTGATTTTTCAGAGAATATTTCTCTTTCAATGTTATTCCATACATCTTGTTTATCTTCTTGTGTAATCTTTGTCCCATTCTCTAGAGCCTTCTTGATCTGTTCATCCATATTATTCATATTCTTCCCTCCCTTTTGCTATAGTATCTAACTCAGTTTTAAGCTTTTCTCGCCCTTGGTACAGTCGAGATTTGACTGTATTTAAATTCAAATCTAAAATCTGAGCAATTTCTTTTTCTGCAAAACCCTGTAAATATTTCAAAACCACAGGAATACGATAAATATCCTTTAAAGATAGGATCATTTCATGCAAATCCCTAAAGTTTTCTTTATCTGGTGTATCACTTGGAATAGCTTCCAGTAAAGGAGGCTCCACCAACAGGAGCCTAGATCCCTTTTTTAGTATACGATTGCATTCGTTGATTAATATTCTATAAAACCAGGGTTCAAAGGGTTTAGTTGTATCATAGGTTGAAATATTTGTATAAACCCGGATAAATGCTTCTTGCACAGCATCCTTTGCTGCTTCTTTGTTTTTGGTAATGGCAACTGCAGAACGAAGTGCTCTGTCAAAATGTTCATCATACAACTTTCTAAAGGCTTCCTTATCGCCATTGACGATATCCTGTATAACCCCTTTATCCACTATTACTTTCACATCCTCTCTCCATTCCCTTTGTTACCCTTTCACTTATATATACCTCGTAAAAAGTTAAAAAGTTTTTTGTCGGTATGCTTATTTTTAAAAAACAAGGGTGGAAATACTTGTAATACCATCTCCTTAATCAATAGTTTTCCAGCAATCTGCTGTATATATAGCTCCATTAACGCCAAAATATTTTTGTATCAAAATTCCTTTTAAAAAAGAAAATGAGTCAGTATAGTCATAAAAACTATATTGACCCATTTTAGGCGTACCCCTTTTTACCTTGTTGCATAATTCTTTAAATATTTTTTAGAAATAAAAAGGATTATATTTTTTGAGTTTTAGATTGTAAAGCAGTAAATTATCTAATCTTCTAAATAAAAGTAGGTTATACACTATGTCAATCTAGCTACCTAAGTTTTGTACAAATAACTAAGCCGTATTTGGAAAATCATAGAAGCTCAA
>JBFNEZ010000112.1:0-12516 GCA_040797825.1 Thermotaleaceae bacterium
AGAAAATGATTGCCATTCAAACAGAACAACTGCCTATGGATAATAGAAAAGAAGCCCCTATGATACCAACAGGTAATGAGAAGCCTGCAATTCTATTGCAAGACAATAAAGAAGGAATTCAACACCCCATTAAAGAAGAAAATAAGAATCTGGAAGTAAATGCTGATAAAAATATGGAAATAGGTATGGAAAAACACATTCCAAAACTCAATGAAATTCTCAAAAATTCTTCTATACATCCCGAAGCAGGTATAATTCCAGAAAAAAAATTACCTAATTTTTTAGAAAATATAAACATTAAAAATTTGACCTATGAAAAGATCATTTTTTTATTAAAGAATAATTTCCAGACTAATTTGATAAATGCAGTAAAGGTGAATGAAATATTGTACAGAGAAGCTCCCCTAGGAAAGCAACTGCAAACTCTTATTGCAGGGTTAAAGGACCATAAAGAGATGGAAGAAGTTACAAAAACTTTTGAAAATATACAAAGTAAAATGAAGGTTTCGCTCATTCAGGACAAAGCAGGGTTAAAGGATGTGATTAAAGAATTATATAGTCATGTACATAGAGCTGGAGAGATGATAGAAAGTGGTGTGATAAGAGGAGGAAAAGAGCTGCTCCAGCAAGTTGAATCTGTTAAAAACAGTATTGATTTTATGAATAAAATTAATCAATATCAGGGGTTTATTCAATTACCGCTTCATATTAACGGACAAGAAAGAAATTTAGAGATTCTTTTGTGTAATAAAAATAAAAAGAATAGTTCTAAAAATCCTAAAGACATGAAAATCTTTATTTCTTTAGATACAAAGACAATGGAAACTGTACAAGCTTTTATAGAGATTAAAGAAAAGGGTGTATCCTGTAACTTTCGCTTAGAAAATGAAAGGATAAAGGAATATATAGAGAAGAATGAGAAAAAGCTTCATCATACTTTAGAAGCTCTGGGTTTTGAAAAAATAGATATCCGCTATAATGTATTCTCAGGAAATCTCAATTTGCTGCAAGTTCTTGAGGAAGAGAGCCAAATGAAGAAAACAAAAAGAAATTTTCTGGATTTGAGGGTGTGATATGGGAGAAGAAAGAAAGGTAGCTACAGCCCTGCAATACAACGAAGGAAAGGATCTGGCACCAAAGGTAATTGCAAAGGGTCAAGGGGAAATTGCCGAAAGAATCGAAGAAATAGCAAAGCAACATGAGGTGCCAACTTATCAAGATGAAAAACTTGCAAGACAATTATATAATCTAGCAATTGGAGATGAAATACCTCCGGAACTCTATAGTGTAGTTGCAGAAATATTGGCTTTTATCATTACCCTAGATACAAGGGAGGGAAAAGAGTATGACAAGGGCTAATCAACACCTGGGAGCATTTGGAGAGAGGATGGCGGCTGCCTACCTAAAGAAAAAAGGCTATGAAATACTACAAAACAATTTTAGGTGTCGGCTAGGAGAAATTGATATTATTGCAATTCATAGAAACACTTATGTGTTTGTGGAAGTAAAAACCAGGAGAAGCCTTGATTTTGGCAGGCCTGTTGAAGCTATTTCTGAAAAAAAGAAAAGACATATGTTGAATACTGCACAAAGTTATTTAAGTATGAAAAGACTCCTAGATACTAACTTTCGATTTGATGCCATTGAGGTATTCATTGAACAGGAGAGAGTTAAAAATATTGAACATCTAGAAAATATTATTGAATAAAAATCTCCATGATTCGGGAGATTTTCATTTTTTCTAAAAATTTTTAATACTAGCAGGGAAAAGTAGAAAAATATGGAAATATATAGGGGTAAAATAATGATTTGTTTTAGCAGGAGGCATCGAGATGTTATCAAAAGTATATAGCTGTGTGCTGAGTGGCCTAGAAGGTATTGTTATCGAAGTAGAGATAGATATATCCAATGGCCTTCCATCCCTAGTTACAGTGGGTTTACCAGATACAACTATAAAGGAATCAAAGGAAAGAATTCGTTCAGCGATTAAAAATTCAGGCTATGAATTTCCGGCAAGAAGAATAACCATTAATTTAGCTCCTGCAGATACGCGAAAAGAGGGAAGTCATTTAGACCTTCCAATGGCCATTGGTATTTTAGAAGCTTCTGAACAAATAAAAAGCAAGGATATAAGAAATTATGGCTTTATAGGTGAACTGTCTTTAAATGGAAGACTAAATCGAATTAATGGGGCACTGTCCTTGGCAATTGGATTAAGAGATTCAGGCATTCGTAAAATAATTCTTCCTATGGCCAACGCTGAGGAAGTTTCCATTATTCCAGATATAGAGATATACCCATTTGAAGGATTAGGTGATATTATCGATCATTTGAATGATAAAAAAGTCCTTACTCCCTTTTTAATGAAGCCTGACCTATCGAAGAAACAGCTAAATTACTATGAAGAAGATTATGGAGATGTGGTCGGTCAAGAAGGTGTGAAAAGGGCTTTTCAAATTGCAGCAGCTGGAGGACATAACTTACTTATGATTGGTCCACCAGGGGCAGGAAAAACCATGTTAGCAAGAAGGCTTCCGACTATTCTACCTGATATGACCTATGAGGAAGCTTTAGAGGTAACGAAAATCTATAGTATTGTGGGTCTTTTATCAGACAATGTATCTCTCATAGCTGCTAGACCTTTTAGAGCTCCTCATCATACGATCTCACCTATTTCTTTGGTTGGCGGTGGAAAGATTCCCAAGCCAGGAGAGGTTTCATTGGCCCATTATGGCGTATTATTTTTAGATGAACTCCCAGAATTTAACAGGAGTGTACTAGAGGTATTAAGGCAGCCTATAGAGGACGAAGTTGTAACGATTGCAAGAGTGAATGCCACCCTGACTTATCCATCTAAATTTATGTTGATTGCTAGTATGAATCCTTGCCCATGCGGCTATTATGGAGATTTAACCCATCCCTGTAGTTGTACACCGCAACAAATCAAAAAATATCTCTCTAAAATATCTGGCCCTTTATTAGATCGAATTGATCTTCATATTGAAGTGTTTCCTGTAAAATATAAAGAATTGGAATTGGAGAGCAATACTAAAAACTCTAAAGCCTTAAAAGAGGATATCAATAAAGCTAAGGAAATACAATCTCAGAGATATAAAAAAGAAAGTATCGTGTTTAACTCCCAAATGAAACCAAATCACATGAAAAAATACTGTAAATTGGGGAATTCAGAGAAGGCATTGATGGAAGAAGCTTTCAATAAATTAGGATTAAGTGCCAGAGCCCATAATCGAATTATCAAAATTAGCAGGACGATTGCGGACTTAGAAGAATCAGAACAAATTCAGGTAAAACATATAGCAGAAGCATTACAATATAGAAATCTAGATAGAAAGTTTTGGAATTTATGAAAAGGAGGAAATGAATGATAGAAGAAAAATATTATATTCATTGGCTCCATAGTACGCAAGGTATTGGTTTAAAAACTTTAGAGAGACTTTTAAAACACTTTGGTAGTGGAAAAAGAGTTTATGAAGCTGCCGATAGGGAGCTTATGAAAGTAGAAGGCATAAATCACAAGGTTCTTCATAACATAATAAAAAACAAAACCCTTACTCGATTGGAGGAAATAGCAAACAGAGCCTCTGAATTAAATATCTCTAGTATTTATAGAGGCACTAATGATTATCCGCAAAATCTAATAAATATGTATGATTCTCCCTTTCTATTGTATAAACGAGGAGAGGTAATAGAACAGGACGCCCAAGCTATTGCTATTGTGGGCGCAAGAAAAGCTACTGTATACGGAAAGTGGGCAGCCTATAAATTTGCAAATGAGCTGGCAAAGCGAGGAATAACAATTATCAGTGGAATGGCCTATGGCATAGACACCATGGCCCATCGTGGTGCCTTGGATGCGGGAGGAAGAACGATTGCTGTTTTAGGATGTGGTGTAGATATCTGCTATCCAAAGTCCAATATGCAGCTTATGAAAGAGATTATAGGGCGAGGTGCTGTTGTCTCAGAATATCCTATTGGGATGGAGCCTATGTCTAGTAACTTTCCCGGAAGAAATCGCATCATTAGTGGATTAAGTAAAGGGGTAATTGTCGTTGAAGCTGGTCTAAAGAGTGGCTCGTTGATTACAGCTGAAATAGCTTTAGAGCAGGGGAGAGAAGTGTTTGCAGTTCCAGGAAATATTAATAGTGTTATGAGTATGGGATGTAATAAGCTTATTCAGGATGGGGCAAAATTAGTTTCATCTATTGAGGATGTGCTAGAGGAATTAAATATTCATTTTGAGCATGTTGTTAAATCACCAGAGATAAATCTTAGCAGTACTGAAAGAGAGGTATATGAAAAAATTGAAAAAACCCAACCTATTCCCTTTGAAAAACTCTCCTATTTGCTTCAGATGAATGTTCAAGAAGTGAATAGTATCCTTACAATTTTACAGATAAAGGGATTGATTGAGCAATTACCGGGAAAAATATTAATTATTAAATAATTTTCATATTAAATATTTTGAAATTTGTGATATATTCTGATATAATTACTATTGCTTTGAAAATATGGGGGTGAAAATGTGGCAAAATCTTTAGTTATTGTGGAATCTCCCGCTAAGGCCAAGACTATCGGTAAATTTTTAGGCAAAAATTACAAAGTATTAGCCTCCGTTGGTCATGTAAGAGATTTACCCAAAAGTAAAATGGGTATAGACATAGAAAACAATTTTGAACCGCACTACATTACGATAAGAGGAAAGGGTCCAGTAATTCAGGATTTGAAGAAAGAAGGAAAGAAAGCAAAAAAAGTACTGCTAGCGACTGACCCTGATCGTGAAGGTGAAGCAATTTCATGGCATTTAGCCCATATTCTATCTATTGATGAAAAAGAAAAATGTAGAATAGAATTTCATGAAATAACAGAATCTGCAATCAAAAATGCAGTAAAAAATCCAAGAAAGATTAATAAAAGTTTAGTAGATGCGCAACAGGCGAGAAGAATTTTGGATCGTTTGGTAGGATATAGTATTAGTCCTTTGTTGTGGAGGAAGATTCGCAAAGGTTTGAGTGCTGGTAGAGTTCAGTCTGTTGCAACTAAATTGATTTGTGACCGTGAAAAAGAGATTGAAACCTTTGTTCCTCAAGAATATTGGAGTATTCAAGTGCAATTATCCAATCAAGAAAAAGAAGTTTTTGAAGCCAAGTTCCATGGAACTGAAGCAGGAAAAGTAGAGTTGGTTAATAAAAGTGACGTAGATACGGTGCTAAAAAAGATAGATAATCAACCTTATCAAGTTACAGATGTAAAACAACGACAAAAGAAAAGAAACCCTTATCCGCCATTTATCACAAGCAGCCTCCAGCAAGAAGCTGCTAATCGATTGGGATATTCTACAAAGAAAACTATGATGATAGCACAGCAGCTTTACGAAGGCATAGATTTAGAAGATGAGGGATCAGTTGGACTGATTACTTACATTAGAACTGACTCTATTAGAATATCAAATGAAGCGAAAGAGAGTACAAAAGAATATATTATTAATAAGTTTTCAGAAGTATATTTATCTAAGGAAGAAAAGGAACTAAAGTCAAATAAAGATGCCCAGGATGCCCATGAGGCTATCCGCCCTACTTCCGTGTTGAGGGAACCAGATAGAATTCGACCATCTCTTAGCAAGGAACAGTACCAATTGTATAAGTTGGTTTGGGAACGTTTTCTTGCAAGCCAGATGGCATCTGCTCTTTATGATACTTATTCAGTAGACATTGGTAATAATGGATATTTATTTAAAGCTTCAGGATCAAAGCTAGAATTTGATGGTTTTTTAAGAGTATATACATATGCATCGGTTTCTGACAATACGATACCAAAGGTTGTATTAAAGGAAGTACTTATGCAAAAAAGTATAGAACCAAAGCAGCATTTCACACAACCTCCGCCTAGGTTTACAGAGGCAAGCTTAGTAAAAGAGTTAGAAGAAAAGAATATAGGAAGACCAAGTACCTACGCACCGATTATTTCAACCATACTAAGCAGAGGATATGTAGAAAAAGAAAGTAAAGCTTTTAAGCCTACAGAATTAGGTATTATTGTAACGGATTTATTAGAAGAATATTTTAAAGACATCGTGGATCAATATTTTACTGCCGAGCTGGAAGAACAATTAGATAAGATTGAAGAGGCTAAACTAGATTGGATTCGTGTCATTGATGAATTTTATAAATCCTTTGCGCCATCCTTACAACATGCAGAAGAAGAGATTGAAAAGATAGAGCTTGTGGAAGAAGTAACCGATGAGATTTGTGAAGATTGCGGAAAAAATATGGTTATTAAATACGGACGCTTTGGTAAATTTTTAGCCTGTTCGGGCTATCCAGAATGTCAGCATACACGGCCTCTACTTCATAAAATTGGCGTAAATTGTCCCAAATGCGGTGGAGATTTATTAGAGAGAAGATCCAAGAAAGGACGCCTTTTTTATGGTTGTGGGAGTTTTCCAAAGTGTAACTTTATGTTATGGAATAAACCTATAGAAGAAAAATGCCCAGAATGCAGCTCTTTGTTGGCTGAAAAGAATACAAAAAAAGGAAAAACTATTTTGTGCACGAATAAAGAGTGCAAATATAAACGTACAGAAGAAAAAGAAATGCAATAAGCATTTTTGCAAATTCTTATGTTAAGGATAGATAAAATTGGTGTTTATTTGTATATAGGATTACAAGCGGAGGTGAAACTATGTTTCATGGAACAACCATCGTTGCAGTGAGAAGGAGTAGTGAAGATATCGCTATAGGTGGAGATGGTCAAGTTACTTTTGGAGAGAAGATGATTATGAAACATCGTGCCAAAAAGGTAAGAAGATTATACAAAGAAAAGGTACTAGTTGGCTTTGCTGGTTCTGTTTCTGATGCATTCACCTTAACTGAAAAATTCGAAGCTAAACTAGAGCAACACGGGGGAAATCTTAAACGAGCAGCAGTGGAGTTGGCTCAGGAATGGAGACAGGATAAAATTTTGCGAAAATTGGAGGCTTTGATGATTGCTGCTGATAAAGAAACCTTATTGCTTATTTCTGGAAATGGCGAAATCATTGAGCCTGATGAAGGAGTAATTGCTATTGGTTCTGGAGGGTCTTATGCCTTTGCTGCGGGAAAGGCTCTATATGAGCATACCAATCTGTCAGCAAGTAACATTGTCCATGAATCCTTACAAATAGCAGCATCTATATGTGTATATACCAATAGCAATATTACAGTTGAAACTCTTTAGGAGTGTGATGAATGCATGAAAAATTTAACACCTAGGGAAATTGTTGAAGAATTGGATAAATATATTATTGGGCAGGAAAATGCAAAAAAATCCGTTGCAGTTGCTTTAAGAAATCGTTATAGGAGAAGCTTGCTGCCTGATTATTTTAAGGAAGAGATAAAGCCCAAAAACATTCTAATGATAGGCCCAACTGGAGTAGGGAAAACTGAAATCGCTAGGAGATTGGCAAAATTGGTGGACGCTCCTTTTATAAAAGTAGAGGCTACTAAATTTACAGAGGTTGGTTATGTTGGAAGAGATGTAGAGTCCATGGTAAGAGATTTGGTGGAGAGTTCTATCCGTCTTATTAAGAATAGAAAGATAGAGGAAAAATATGAAATTGCAAATCAATTTATTGATGACAAGATTATTGATCTGATGAGTCCTACACCCAAAAAAAATACATCTTTTAAAAATCCTTTAGATATGCTATTTGGAAATACTCAATATGATTCTGAGGCAGATGATGGATATCGTGAGGAAATGGCTTCTGCAAAGCTGCAGAAAGAGCATATCAAAAAACAATTGAAAGATGGTCTATTGGAGAAAGAGATGATAGAAATAGAGGTAGAAGATAATGGGCGATCAACTATTGAATTCTTTACAGGTACTGGCAATGAAGAAATGAATGTAAATGTAAATGATATACTGGGAGGAATTTTGCCTAAAAAAACTAAAAAGAGGAAGGTGACTGTTAAAGAGGCTAGGAAGATACTACTAGAGCAAGAAGCACAAAAAATGATTGATATGGATGAAGTGATTGCAATGGCTATTGAAAATGCGGAACAGAATGGCATCATATTTCTCGATGAGATTGATAAAATTGCCAGCAGCAGTTTCAAGAGTGGACCAGATGTATCGCGCGAAGGAGTTCAAAGAGATATTTTACCTATCGTAGAAGGAAGCACGATTATGACGAAATATGGTCCAGTGAAAACCGATCATATGCTCTTCATTGGTGCAGGTGCTTTTCATATTGCTAAAGTTACTGATTTAATACCCGAGCTTCAGGGTAGATTTCCTATAAGAGTCAAGCTAGAAAACCTTTCAAGGGACAATTTTAGAGAAATTTTAACAACTCCTAAGAATGCTCTCATTAAGCAATATAAGCTTTTATTGGAGACCGAAGGAATAAAAATACATTTTGAGGAAGAAGCTATTGATGAGATTGCTAATATTGCATACATAATGAATGAGCAAACTGAAAATATTGGAGCGAGAAGACTACATACGGTCTTAGAAAAGCTTCTTGAAGATATTTCCTTTGAGATTAATGATTTTGACCAAGAAAAATTGATTATTGATAAAGAGTACGTAAAGCTTAAATTAAAGGATCATGTTTCAGGGCAAGATTTAGATAAGTTTATTTTATAAATATAGAGATTAGTAAATTTACAAGGAGGATTATAATGTATAATACACTACTAGAAAAAACCAGAAGAGTAAATAAAATATTCCAACAATCGGGAAATGTTCCTGTATCTTTTTCCGAGTTATGTAAAACGTTGAGTGAAATATTAGATGCAAATGTTTATGTGGCCAGTAAGAAGGGAAAAGTGCTAGGGGTTAGTCTTGCAGATGCTTCAGATTGTCCGATTATCACTGATCCAAACTCTGGAGATAAAAAATTTCCAGATGAATATAATGAGGAATTATTGAGAATTGTAGAAACAAAACACAATATAACTGGAGACGATTTACTAGGTATTTTTAAATATGATGTAGAAAGCTACAATAAACTTGTAACTATTGTACCTATCAATGGCAGTGGACAACGCTTGGGAACTATGATTTTAGCCAGACATGAAAATCCCTATACTGACGAAGATCTAGTTTTGGCAGAATACGGAGCTACAGTGGTTGGCATGGAAATACTACGAGCAAAAAGTGAAGAGATTGAAGAAGAAGCTAGAAAAAAAGCAGTTGTTCAGATGGCAATTGGAACCTTATCCTATTCTGAACTGGAAGCAGTAGAACATATTTTTGAGGAATTAGAAGGAACAGAAGGGTTGCTTGTAGCTAGTAAAATAGCAGATCGTGTGGGAATTACCAGATCTGTAATCGTAAATGCTCTCAGAAAATTTGAAAGTGCTGGCGTTATTGAATCGAGATCCTTAGGGATGAAAGGAACCCATATTAAAATCCTAAATGAAAAATTATTAGATGAATTAAAGAAACTAAAAAGATAATGGATTTTGAAATGGATTCCGTAAGATTTTATCATGAAGAAGCAGTCAATTTGACTGTTTTTTTTATTGAAAAACTATAAATTCTTAACATTAGATATACTGGTCAATTAGTTCGTGCAAGAAATTCATAATAAATCCAGAACTATAGAAAATTTACCCTTTGAAACCATAAAAACATATATTTAGACAAAATCTTATAAATTATAGTAGAATTTCATATATAATTTTCTAAATAAAATTAATAGGATATTTTGATTTTCTAGGTTTTAGAAAATATTAAGCATTTCCCAAATCACATTGGTGGTGTATAATAATATTATGTGAACTACGAAGGACCTTAGTACTATATGTGCAAAAACGACAAAAAACTACACTAAAAATCAACAAATTATTGTATGATTAAAGAGGAAAATGGAAGGAAAAATAAAAAATTTGTTGAATAACATATATTTAAATAGCAATTCATTGGTGCTCAAGTCATATTTATTTGAGAGCTATTTAAGAGTTTGATAATGAGGAGGAGCTAAAGCTATGCTTAATAAGCCTTTCGGAAATATAACATTCCTAGAAAAATCATTGGATGCGTTATGGATGCGTAATGAGTCAATCGCCAATAATTTGGCTAATATTGATACACCTGGGTATAAACGGGAATTTGTAGCGTTTGAATCTTTACTTAAGGAAAGTATGTCCAGCTATTCTATTAAAGGGAAAACTACTCATGAAAACCATATGCCTATTGGCGCAACTGATATCCATAGAGTCCAACCATTGTTGAAGAAAGATGAAAACAGTAAGTATCGAAAAGATGGGAACAATGTGAACATTGATGTGGAAATGGCAAATCAGGCAAAAACAACAATTGCCTACAATATGGTTTCTCAAAGAATACAAAGCAGAATGAACAAAATTAAACAGGTTATTAGAGATGGGAGGTAGGTAGAATGGGAATGTTTAAGGCAATTGATGTAAGTGCAACGGGTTTAACCGCACAAAGATTAAGGATGGATATTATATCTAAAAATATTGCCAATGCGACTACTACAAGAACGAGCAGTGGTACACCCTATCGAAGGCAAGTTCCCATTTTTAGAGAAGCTTCATCGCCTTTTAGTTTTGAAGAACAGTTAGAAATTGCAAAGGGGGCAAAAAAGGCGGGAAATGGAGTTGAAGTGATTGGAATTCAAGAAGATAAATCTCCTTTTAAAAAAATCTATGAACCTGGGCATCCCGATGCAGATAAAGATGGATATGTACAGATGCCTAATGTTGAAATTGTAGCTGAGATGGTCAATATGATTTCATCGACAAGAGCTTACGAAGCAAATATAACCAGTTTAAATGCAACAAAGAATATGGCTATGAAAGCATTAGAAATTGGAAGATAAGTATAGGAGGTTTAACTCATGAAAATTAGTAATGTGATGACACCGACAGTTACTCAGACTAAAGCTTCTAGTACTGAAAGTACCATTGGGTTTGCTGAGTTTCTAAAGGATTCAATACATAAAGTAAATGAACTAGAATTAAATTCTCAAGAAATGGATCAACTATTAGCTGTTGGAGAAATAGATAATATCCACGATGTCATGATTGCCGCCCAAAAAGCTGATATAGCCGTCCAATTTACTATAGAAATCAAAAACAAGGTTATTGAAGCTTACAAAGAAATTATGAGACTACAGCTGTAGTAATGTTTAAACATGAAATGAGGTGGCTAAATGGGCAATACCCTCGAGCAGATGAAACAACAGCTCAATGAATTCTATCAATCTCTCAACAAAAGACAAAAAATACTAATAGGTGTAAGTGGGTTGCTTATTATCAGTAGTTTGCTATTATTATTTTTTCTTACTGCACGACCAGAGTATGTAACTTTATATAAAGATCTGAGCTTAAAAGATAGCGGAGAAATGACAAAAAAACTTGATGAAATGGGCATTCCATGGAAAAATGGTGATACAGAGACAACGATTTTGGTTCCAAAGGAGCATTTAAATAAAGCGAAAATGAATTTGGCGGTGGAAGGTTTTCCAAAAGAAGGTTTTTCATATGAAGATATGTTAAACAATAGCAGCTTGACCATGACCAATGATGAAAGGAATAGAAGACATCTGGTAGCTTTAATGAATCAGTTATCTAGGACTGTTGAAGAAATAGATGGTGTAAATAAAGCCATTGTTAATCTAACAGTAGCAGATAATTCGAACTTCTTAATTAGTCAACAAAAATCTAAAGCTTCCGTTTTAGTGGAGTTAGAGCCAGGGAAAGTTCTACAAGAAGATCAGATTAAAGGAATTGTAATGATTGTATCTGGTGCTGTTAAGGAACTAGACCCTGAGAATATTTCTGTAGTAGATAATAAGGGTAGAGTATTAAATAAGAAATCAGAAGACAATGTTTTTAGCGCTTCTACTCAAATGACTCTACAACAAGAAGTTCAAAATGATTTAAAAAGTAGCATTGAACAATTTCTATCTACCGTTTATGGTCCTGGAAATGTTGCGGTATTAGTAAATGTTAAGCTTGATTTTGATAGTGAAGTTTCAGACGCTAAGGAATTTGCTCCGCCGATACCTGAGGAAACGACAGGACTTATACGTAGTATGAATGAATTAAAGGAGCAGGTTGTTAATAGCCCTCAGGGTGGGATACCTGGAACTGACTCTAATATTGAGGACATTACACAGTACGTAGAAAACAGTGGAGATACTTCTACCTATGACAAAGCAAATACAACTATTAACTACGAATTAAATGAAATTAGGAAACAAATTGTTAAAGCTCAAGGACAGGTAAAGGATATTACCGTAGCAGTAGTTGTGAATAAAAGAGCATTAATAGATCAGGAAATGACAGATGAACACAGGCAAGAAATTATTAATTTAGTGTCTGCTTCAGCTGGTCTGGACACAAGGGTTGTGGAAGTAATGGCTCGAGATTTTGATACGACTTTAGCAGATCAACTTGCTAATGCAACGGGTCAAGGCAGTAATGGAATTTTTGATACCATTCCTATTTGGGCAGTAGCATTGATGTTGGCCATGTTACTTGG
>JBFNEZ010000113.1:0-12496 GCA_040797825.1 Thermotaleaceae bacterium
GACTCCACTAGAGCAAAAGAAATATTGGATCAATTTTTACCACGAAAATATCACATTATTACAGTGGTAGATAGAAAATGTAATATTATGGGAACACTAACAGAAAATCAGGTTTTTGATGGAATTATAAAATATGGGATGAATACAACATTAGATGAGTTGTTTACAAAAGAGTAAAGTGATACAATAGTTATTGTTTCAAATTATATACAATACAGAAGTATTTAACAGTTTGAGGTTACAAATACTAGTTATAATATGGTTATATTAGGAGGACGAAGGATGAACAATGCAATATTAGAGGAACTTTTATTTAAAGTTGAAAAACCTTCAAGATATATTGGAAAAGAAGTGAATAGTATTGTTAAGTCACTAGAGGAGGTTGAAATTCGATTTGCTTTTGCTTTTCCAGATTTATATGAAGTAGGCATGTCTCATTTGGGAATGCATATCCTGTACAATCTATTGAATGAAAAGAAGAATATTTTTTGTGAAAGAGTTTTTGCACCATGGACGGATATGGAGAGTCTATTAAGAGAAAAAGGACTTTCTCTTTTTACTTTAGAAACCCATAGTTCTATTAGAGATATGGATTTTTTAGGCTTTACACTACAGTATGAGCTAAGCTATACCAATATTATAAATATGTTGGATTTGGGAGGAATACCTTTAAAAGCTGTGGAACGAACCATGGCAGACCCTTTCATTATTGCTGGTGGACCTTGTGCCTATAATCCAGAGCCCTTAGCTGATATCGTAGATATTTTTGTGCTGGGGGAAGGGGAAGAAGTTATTTTAGAAATCCTTGACCAATATAAAGTGTGGTCATCCAAAGGAAAAGAGCGAACAGAATTTTTAGAACAGATTTCATCTATAGAAGGTGTATATATTCCATCTCTTTATGAAGTTATTTATGATAAGGAAGGAAAAATTGAAGTATTCAGACCCCTAAATGAAAATTATCCAGTGCAGATTACAAAGAGAATTATTCAAAATTTAGATGAAATTTATTATCCAGAGAAGGTAATTGTACCCTTTTCAGACATCGTTCACGATAGGGCCATGGTTGAAATATTCAGAGGATGTACTAGAGGTTGTAGATTTTGTCAAGCTGGGATGATTTATAGACCTTTGAGAGAAAGATCCTTTGATAGAGTAAAAGAATTGGCCCATGAACTTATTAAAAGCACAGGATATGAAGAATTATCTTTGTCTTCTTTGAGCACCAGCGATTATTCTCAATTGGAAAATTTGGTTAGACATCTAATTGAACAATATGGAGAAGAAAAGGTGGGTATTTCTTTACCCTCTTTGAGACTAGATTCATTTTCCATGGAACTTATACAGGAGATTCAAAAAGTAAGAAAAACAGGACTTACCTTTGCACCAGAAGCGGGTACGCAAAGGTTAAGAGATGTGATTAACAAAGGGGTTACTGAGGAAGACTTAATCAGTACAGTGGAACAGGCTTTTATGATGGGATGGAATAATGTAAAGCTTTACTTTATGATCGGATTGCCTACGGAAACCTATAAAGATTTAGATGGTATTGTAGACTTAGCCCATAAAGTAATTGATGCTTATTACAAAGTACCTAAGGATAAGAGAAACAAGGGATTGAATGTAACGATCAGCACATCATCTTTTGTTCCAAAAGCCTTTACACCATTTCAATGGGAAGCCCAAGACAGAATAGAAATAATTAAAGAGAAACAAAACTATTTAAAAAATAAATTGCGGCATAAAAATATAAAATATAGTTATCATCAAGGGGAAACTAGCTTTTTAGAAGGTGTGTTTGCTAGAGGAGATAGACAAGTGGGACAAGTACTGCTAAAGGCTTGGGAAAAGGGATGTAAGTTCGATGGCTGGCAAGATTTTTTTCAATTTGACACTTGGATGGAAGCCTTTACAGAATGCAATATAGTTCCTGAATTCTATACTTCTAGAGGCAGAAGCTATGAAGAAAAACTACCATGGGATCACATCCAGGCAGGCATCAATAAGGAATTTTTAATTCGAGAATCTGAAAAAGCAAAACAAGGTATATTAACCCAGGATTGTAGAATAAATTGTTCTGGATGTGGTATTAATGAAGGTGTTATAGGGGGCGGTTGCTAATGTATAAAATAAGGGCAAGGTATACGAAAACAGATATGATGAAATTTATTTCACATCTGGATTTGGTCCGCTTAATGCAGCGAGCTTTAAGAAGAGCAGGTGTATCCATGGTTTTTTCACAAGGCTTTAATCCCCATCCCAAATTATCCTTTGCTACAGCTCTTTCAGTAGGCGTTTCTAGTGAAGGAGAATACATGGATGTTGAAATTAAAGATTTTATAGAGATTGAGATCTTTAAAGAAAAAATTAACCACGCTTTACCCGATGGCATAAAAATCATACAGTGTAAGTATATTGATCCAAAGGCTGCAGCTTTGATGGCTACAATTGATTATTCTTCCTACCTTGTAAGGCTAAGGTTAGAAAATCCTATACAGGAGAATGCTATTAAAGCCAACTTAGAACATTTTACCTCCTTAGAAGAAATACGGATACATAAGAAAACAAACAAGAGGAATAATGAAAAGGAAAAAGAAATAAATATAAGAACATATATTCATAGTGTGGAAATTTTTTCATTAACTGAGGAAGAGTTGATTCTAAAAATGGTTTTAGCAACTGGGAGTAGGGGCAATGTAAAACCTGATGCGGTGGTACAATCTTTAGTTGAGATTGAGGGAATAGCTATTGATTATCAGCAGATACGTATTCATAGATTAGAGCTTTATTCAGTGACAGATGGAAAGATGGTGTCACCGCTAGGGGATAATTCTTAATTTATCTAGGGGGATTTCGAGGATGAAAGAAATAATTGTCGATATAAGCCTTCATCAAACTAGGGTGGCTTTGTTGGAAGAACGTGATCTGGTAGAAATTTACATTGAAAGAGAAAACAATCGGAGAATAGTAGGAAATATTTATAAAGGGAGAATTACAAATGTATTGCCGGGTATGCAAGCTGCTTTTGTAGATATAGGTATGGAAAAGAATGCATTTTTGTATGTTAAAGATGCACTTCCAGCAAATATAACAACAGTAGACCGTTCATCCTCTAGAGAAATATCCATAAAAGATGTGGTGAAAAATGGACAAGAAGTTATTGTACAAGTAATTAAGGAACCTATAGGAACAAAGGGAGCTAGGGTAACTACTCATATTACTTTTCCGGGGAGATATTTGGTTTTAATGCCCGATGTAACCTATATTGGCATATCAAGAAGAATTCAAAATGAAGGAGAAAGAGAGAGACTAAGAAAGGTTATTGAAGAGATTCTTCCACAAGGGATGGGTGCTATTGTAAGAACAGCTGGAGAGGCAAAGGATGAAAAAGAATTAAAAGAAGATATGAAGTTTTTGATTAAAATCTGGCAAAAAGTAGAGAAAGAAAAATATCTAGGATTTGCACCAAAGACAATTTATAGGGATCTGGATCTTCTGCACAGAACACTTCGAGATATATTTACAAATGAAATCCACCAGTTTATCATTAATAATGAGGAAAAATATAATGATGTTTTAGACTTTTTAGAGTTCACTGCACCTCATTTGAAGTCTAGAGTGAAATGCTTTCCCCATGATACGGATTTATTTGATGAATACAAAATAGAGAGTATGATTAAAAATGCTCTATCAAAAAAGGTATGGCTAAAAAGCGGAGGCTATATTGTAATTGATCAAACCGAAGCCCTTACTGCTATAGATGTAAATACAGGAAAATATGTAGGAAGTATAGACTTGGAAGATACAGTTTTGCAAATTAATAAGGAAGCTGCAAAAGAAATTGCAAAGCAAGTAAGGCTTAGGGATATTGGAGGCATTATTATTATTGATTTCATTGATATGAACCACCCCAATGGAGAAAAAGAGGTCTTAGATGTGCTAGAAAAAGCTTTAGAAAAGGATAGAACGAAAACAAATGTGTTAGGGATGACACATTTGGGACTTCTTGAAATGACTAGAAAAAAGGTTCGTCAAAAAATCAGTTCTATTCTTCAAAAAAGATGTCCTTGTTGTGAGGGTACAGGTAGAATTTTATCAGAGGATACTTTTTTACATAAACTTGAAAAAGAAATAAAACGAATAGCTCAACATACCAATGGAGAGGCTGTATTGATTGAAGTAAATTCATTAATGTATAATATTATCCAGCAAGAGAAGCAGCAAGTTAATCAACTAGAAAAAGAGTTAGGACTAAGGATAATTATTGAAAGTAAAGAGAATATAGATATGGAAGAAATTGCAGTAAAAACTGTGGGAAGCATGAATAAGATAGAAACATACTTGTCAAAAGGAAAAAGTTAAAGGGAAAATATTGACTTTTAATTAGAATTATGATATTATTTATATTCGTAAGTAGCCGCACAAATCGGGTTATAAACGACAACGTACCTAGGATTTGGCGAGACTGGTTTGAGGAGGTGTAACGAATGTACGCAATTATTGAAACAGGTGGAAAGCAGTATAGAGTCCAAGAAGGAGATACTTTATTTATTGAAAAATTGGAAGCAAACCAAGGTGAAACAGTTGAATTCGATAAGGTGTTAGCTTTATCAAAGGATGGCCAATTAACTGTAGGAAGTCCTATCGTGAATGGTGCCAAGGTTTCTGCTACTGTAGTTGAAAATGGTAAAGCGCCTAAAATCATTGTTTTTAAATATAAAGCGAAAAAAGACTACAGAAAGAAGCAAGGACATAGACAGCCTTACACAAAAGTTCAAATTAATCAAATCAACGGCTAAAGGTTGAGATGAGTTATGATTGTAGTGAATATATTAAGAGATAATAATAAACATATCTGTCAATATTCAATAAAAGGACATGCAAATTTTGCAGAACACGGAGAAGATATTGTTTGTGCCAGCATTTCTATTTTGGCACAGACAGCGATTTTAGCACTTCATGAAATTGCAAAGATCGATGTTATTTACGAAATTAGCAATGGATGGCTTTTTTGTAAATTGCCTGATGGACTTTCTAGTAAGGAAAGAGAGCAAGCGAATATTATTCTGGATACCCTATATATAGGAGTAAAAGGAACACAAGGTATGTATGAAAGCTATATTGAGCTTCATGATGAGGAGGTGTAGAGAATGTTACTATTTCATATAGATCTACAGCTATTTGCAAGTAAAAAAGGAGTAGGTAGCTCCAAAAACGGCCGTGATAGTGAAGCAAAAAGACTTGGTGTTAAAAGAGCAGATGGACAAATGGTCAATGCTGGAAGTATATTGGTTAGACAACGAGGGACGAAAATTCATCCAGGTACCAATGTAGGAAAAGGCGGAGATGATACCCTTTTTGCAATGGTAGACGGTGTTGTGAAATTTGAAAGAAAAGGTAAAGATAAAAAGCAAGTCAGTGTATATGCTAAAGAAGCAGCTATTGCAGAATAGAAAAATCCACGCGAATGTGCGTGGATTTTTTATATAATAGGAAAGTGTTGCTTTCCTATTATATAAAAAGAGGGGTTACAGTCCCCTGCCGTACTAAGGCGGGTGCTCAGACTGCAGCAGCAGTCATCGAAGGGAACCTAGGGTTCCCTAGTGAAAGTGTCCCTAGAGGCTATTTTTATGCTCGTTGTATTAGGAAGCATGGGATGAGGAGAATAATTTTGATTGCAAAGGCTGAATATATACATATGGTCATAAAGCGGCTTGACAGCAAAGGAACAATTGATATAATAGTGCTATTAGGCTACTAAAAAAATAGCCTAGGATTGAAAAATTTGCTGTGTTTTGCAAGTTAAAAATATATTGAATACATAGTTAAGGGTGATATATAATGTTTGTAGACAAAGCAAGAATATTTGTAAAAGCTGGAAAAGGTGGAGATGGGGCTGTATCCTTCCGAAGAGAAAAGTATGTTCCAGCGGGAGGACCTGATGGCGGAGATGGTGGAAAAGGCGGAGATTTGATATTTGTGGTAGATTCAGGTCTAAGGACTTTGATGGACTTTCGTTACAAAAGAAGTTATATTGCAGAAGATGGTGAAGACGGTAAAGGTAAAAAAATGTATGGAAAAGATGGAAATGATCTCCTATTAAGAGTTCCACCTGGTACCATTGTACGTGACGAAAAAACGAATCTTGTTATTGCTGATTTAACAGAACCTGGGCAAAAGGCAGTCATTGCAAAGGGCGGAAAAGGAGGAAAAGGAAATATTCACTTTACCACATCCACAAGACAAGCTCCAAGTTTTGCTGAAAGTGGAGGACATGCTGAGGAGCGATGGGTAATCTTAGAATTAAAGTTGTTGGCAGACGTTGGACTCCTAGGATTCCCTAATGTTGGGAAATCTACACTTTTGTCTATTGCTACCAGTGCAAAACCAAAGATTGCAAATTATCATTTTACAACTATAACTCCAAATTTAGGAGTTGTGGAAATTGATAAGAAAAGTTTTGTTCTTGCAGACATACCCGGATTGATAGAGGGTGCCCATCAAGGGATTGGTTTAGGATTGGAATTCTTGAGACATGTAGAAAGAACAAAACTACTAATTCATGTAGTGGATGTTTCTGGAATAGAAGGGCGAGATCCCCTGGATGATTTTCATAAAATTAATGAAGAATTAAAGCATTATGACAGCAAGCTAGGAAAAAAACCTCAAATTATAGCTGCCAATAAAATTGATCTATTATCACAAGAAGATGAATACATGGCCTTCATGGAGACAGTTAAAAAAGAGGGTTATGATGTATTTCCAATTTCAGCTGCAACAAAGGAAGGCGTAGAACAGTTGTTGCGTTATGTGATAAGACAGTTGGATGAGATCCAAGAACAACCTGTTGTTGATGAAGAAGAAACATTTAAATACTATAAGCCCGATGAAGATGAAAATAATAAAATAACCGTCAGAAGAGAAAACGATTATTATGTTATTGAGGGAAAACCAATTGATAAGTTAATGTACTCGACGAATTTTGGAGATATGGATTCATTGAGATATTTTCAAAACTTTCTAAGAAAGAGAGGTATCGTGGATGAGCTAAAGGCATTAGGTATTCAAGACGGAGATACAGTTAAAATATATGATTTTGAATTTGAATATTATGATTAATCATGAGATGGAGGTCAAGGATTTAATATGAGTTGTTTTAACTGCGAAAACTGTAAACAAGGGTCACCTGCATATTTCTGTTTAGAAAAAAATGATTTTATCATTAGTGAAGTTCATAATCCCAAAACCTTAGAGGACAAGACTAGAAGTGGTTGGAAAAAAGGAACCAAAAGCTATGAAATCCATAGAAGAAAACTTAGAAAAGAAGTTGAGGCATAAAGAGGAGGATACAATTGTTAACAGGTAAGCAAAGAAGTTACTTAAAAGGATTAGCAAATACTATAACACCAATTACACAAATAGGCAAAGGCGGTATAAGTGAAAGCTTTATTGAACAATTAGATAGTGCCCTTGAGGCTAGAGAGCTTGTGAAGGTCCATGTACTGGAAAACAGTTTATTAGATACAAAAGATGCTGCCAACCAAGCAGCTAGATTAACCCATGCAGAGTTTGTCCAAGCTATAGGGAGCAAATTTGTGCTATATCGAAAGGCTAAAGAAAATCCTAAAATAGAAATTCCCAAGTCTTAAATAAGGATTTTAGGACTTATATTAAAAAAGAAGCTCAGTTCTCTTTGAGTTTCTTTTTTAATATAAGAAATTGTTTTTGTTGTCAAAATACTACAATCATATATAATATAATTACATAGCAAAAAAGATAATAAGGGAGCGATTCATATTGAAAGATATGGCTTATATTGAGGGCCGAATTAAAGAAATGCTTACAGATAAACGTTATCATCATTCAATAGGTGTTCAAAAAACAGCAATTATATTAGCAAAGCAATATGGTTCTTCTATTGAAAAAGCAAGCATAGCTGGACTAGTTCATGATTGTGCAAAAAATACTTCTGCAGAAGGTTTGTTGAAATATGCAGAAGAATTTGATATAATATTGGAAGATTTGACAAAATGTCAGCCTGAGTTATTACATGGCATGATAGGGGCAGAATTAGCAAAAACTGAGTTTGATATTTTTGATGAAGACATACTCAATGCTATTCGATACCACACAACAGGTAGAGCGAATATGACTACATTAGATAAAATTATTTATCTAGCAGACTATATTGAACCTACAAGAAATTTTAGTGGAGTCCAACAAGTAAGAGAGATGGCTTTATCTGATTTAGATAAAGCCACTTTAATGGCTTTAGAACACACAATTAATTATGTCATTAAGAGAGGACAGCTGTTACATGTAGATACCATACATGCAAGAAACTATCTCTTATTAGCACAAGATGATGGGAACAGGAGTGAGTGAATGAAAAAATTTTTAAAAGTAATGTTGATATCTTTTATATGTTTTACCATTGTGTTAAGTATGGGAGCATATATTTTTTTGAATAGTTTAAGTGCGGGGACAGAATCAAATGATTTGATAGAGGGCAAAGAGGATGTACCAGAGAAAGACGAACCAATAAATGTACTTATTTTAGGTGTAGATGCAAAGGATGAAAAATCTAGTAAAAATGCTAGAACAGATACAATGATGCTAGCCACTTTTAATCCCGCTTCAAAAAAGGTTAATGTCATTTCTATTCCAAGAGATAGTAGGGTTGTTATTCGAGGGCATAAAGGTATGGACAAAATTAATCATGCCCATGCCTACGGCGGCCCCGACTTATCCATGAAAACGGTAAAGGATTTATTAGGCATACCTGTACACTATTATGTACGCATTGATTATAGAGCTTTAGGTAAAATTGTTGATGATTTAGGCGGTGTTGAGATTGATGTTCCAATGAACATGAAATACAGCGACCCAACAGCTGATCCTCCTTTAAAAATTGACTTGAAAAAAGGAATACAAGTTCTAGATGGAGATAAGGCTATGCAATTTGTAAGATTTAGAAAAGGCTATGCTGATCAAGATCTAGGTAGAATTAAAGCCCAACAGAATTTTTTAAAGGCTTTGGCTGATCGGCTTCTTCAACCACAAACAATTGTAAAATTACCGAATTTAATAAAGACTTTCAGCAATTATGTTTCTACAGATATGCCTGTTAGTGTAATGACCTCCTATGGACTTAAGGTCAATGGGATCAAGATGGAGGATATCACTACGATCACCCTTCCAGGACAACCAAAGACAGTTAGCAGTATATCCTATTACATTCCGGATACTGGCAAAATAGAAATTTTAATGAATGAATTATATCATGAAGGTTATAAGAATACACAGCAGGTAAATAAGTCTGCCGATTTAAATGAATTTAAAAGTGACGTTACTATTGAGGTTCTAAACGGTTCGGGTATTAGCGGAGTAGCTACAGATGTCTCTAATAAATTAAAGGCTGAGGGGTATAATATTGTCAATGTAGATACTGTAAAAGGAATAAAATATAATCAGACCCATATTTATGATAGGAAAAATAAAGCCTCAGAAGCAGCTAAAATTGCAAAATTATTAGGCGTAAAGAATGTTGAAAAGGATATTCACGAACAAGCTGAAGCGGATATTACCATTATTGTTGGAAGTGATTATAAAAAGTAACCATTGGAAAACCAATGGTTCTTCTTTTTGCAGCTATAGAATTCTTCACTGCAGGATGTCTATCAAAAACATGTATATTCCATAGATCTAGTGTATATATATTATTGATAAAGGATTGGGGGAGAATTCTATGAATGAGATTTTAATTTTTGTGATGTTTTTTATAGGATTGATAATAATAATTAAAGGTGGAGACTTGTTTGTAGAAGCTGCTATATGGATAGCTATCATTACAGGAATCCCTACAATTCTAATAGGAGCTACTTTAGTTAGCTTTGCAACTACTTTACCAGAATTTTTTGTTTCTACGATTGCAGCTACAAAAGGTTATACGGAAATGGCTATCGGGAATGCTATTGGATCTACTATTTGTAATATGGGATTTATCTTGGGTATTTGCTCATTGATATCACCTGTAACAATCAGAAGAAGATTTTTTACGATAAAAGGTTTGTTGATGATTGGAGCTCTTATTAGTTTTTATTATTTTTCCAGGGACTATGTGGTAGATGAATTTGATGGCTATGTATTGCTATTAATATTAATTCTATATATAATTATTAATATCACCGAGTTTAAAACGAATGTAGAAGCAAAGGACTCGGTAGAAAAATGGAATGGCCTTAGTTTTGCTAAAAATATATGTAAATTTATTTTTGGATGTGGATTAATAATTTTAGGAGCAAGGCTGCTAGTAGATAATGGTGTAGAAATTGCCAACATTTTTAATGTACCAGAACAAGTCATTAGTCTAACCTTGATTGCATTAGGAACCTCATTACCTGAATTAATCACTTCAATTACGGCTATCATAAAAGGGCATATGGGGATCTCTGTAGGGAATATTATTGGTGCGAATATCTTAAATATTACAATGGTACTGGGAGGTTCTTCTCTTCTATCTCAAAATGGGCTATTGATTTCCACCCGAGATTTAAGTATCGCTGACCGAATCCTTGTGCAAGTTCCACAAACTCTTGTATTCGATATACCTGTATCTTTATTAATGATGGTAATAATTGTATTATGTGGAACCTACAAAAGAATGATTGATAGATTTCATGGTGCTTTGCTATTATCTCTTTATTTATGTTATCTATCTATTCTTGTATATATTTCATTTTAAAAACTAAAGAAATTAGGAGGATTACATGATCGAAGAATCAAAAAAATTAGCCTTAAATATTGGAAAAATTATTGATGAAAAGAAAGGTCAGGATATCATTATTCTCGACATACATCAACTTTCAAGTTTTGCTGATTACTTTGTAATTGCCAGTGGTACATCGACACGACAAGTAAAAGCCATAGCTGATGAAATAGAAGATCGATTGCAAAAAAATAATATATTTATAAACCATAAGGAAGGATACGAGTCAGGAACTTGGGTTCTAATGGATTATAACTCAATAATTGTCCACCTTTTTACAGAAGAGCAACGTAGTTTTTATAATATTGAAAGGCTTTGGCGGGATGCATATCAATTAACTATTGACATATAAGATTTTACTCATTATAATATTTAATAATTATCGAATTATTTAAAAATTATTACTTTTCAAAATATAATTAAATGTATTCGATGGATATAGTACCATATGAAAATTCATGGTCTTTTTGAGAGAAGTGAATTTACGGGGTACTATTTTCAATTAATATAATTCCAACAACAACTGGGTTATAGAAATATAAAAGTTAGACAGGCTCTTGATGTTTCTTTAGCATATTTAGAAAATTAAAACCTAAAATGCATGTTGTAATAGGGGGTGGGAATAATGGATAATGGAATGCATCCAATTTTAAAGAGCATAATACCCTTAGTGGAAGGGATTGCAAAAACCTTTGGGAAAAATTGTGAAGTTGTACTTCATGATTTTGATAATTTTCAAAGCTCTATTATTGCAATCGAGAATGGTCATGTAACAGGGAGAAGTGTGGGAAGCCCTATGACGGAGGTAGGACTGCAAGCTATTCAAAAAGGCCATACAGAGGATAATATCATTAATTATACAGGGAAAAGTACGGATGGCAGGGCGCTGAAATCGAGTACAATGTTCATTAAAGATGAAGAAGGAAAGGCCATTGGTTGTTTTTGTATTAATTTTGATATGTCAGAATTAATTGTGGCACAAAATGCTATTCAAGAAATTACACAAACAGAAGAAAAAGAAGAGTCAAAGGCAAAGGATACCCCATCGAATAGTGTCAATGATGTCCTTACCAATATTGTAGCAGCAACCCTGGAAGCCTATGGTAAACCTGTTTCCTATATGAATAAGGATGAAAAAGTAAATGTTGTTAAAAAGTTAGATGAACAAGGAGCCTTTTTAATAAAAGGGGCTATTGACTATGTAGCTAAGATTTTGTGTGTTTCAAGATATACAATTTATAACTATTTAGACGAGATCCGTGTAAATAGTAAATAAGGAGGATTTTCATGAGTAAGAAAATAATGATTCAAACCGAAAAAGCGCCAGCTGCCATAGGACCATATGCCCAGGCTGTTAAGCTGGAAAACCTAATCTTTACATCAGGTCAGCTGCCTGTAAATCCTTTAACAGGGGAATTGTTAACAACAGATATAAAAGCTGAGACAAAACAATGCCTCGAAAATATTAAAGCAATCTTAGAAGAGGCAGGTACTTCACTAGAAAATGCAGTAAAACTGACTATATTTATTAAGGATATGAACCAGTTTGCTGAAATCAACGAAGTATATGCAACCTATTTTCCTGAAGATAAGCCAGCTCGGTCCTGCGTAGAAGTGGCAAGATTACCAAAAGATGCAAATATAGAAATTGAAGCAATTGCAATAATACAACCATAAAAAAGTGGTCAATTATATTTGACCACTTTTTTTATGGTTGTATTATTGGGG
>JBFNEZ010000114.1:0-12495 GCA_040797825.1 Thermotaleaceae bacterium
ATAAAGGAACAAACCAAGGAATGCATCCCATGCATCCCGAATCTAAATAAAGAAATAAACGTAGGGAACGCATCTTATGCGTTCCGCCCTAGAGTATGGAGGCGCCTATGACCGTAGAAATAAAAGGGGTTTTAACCGATATTGTATTTTATAATGATGCCAATGGCTATATCGTTGGGGTTGTAGACACCGAGGAAGAGGATGTAACCGTCGTTGGCTATATGCCCATTGTCAATGAGGGAGAGACCCTTGCCTTTACGGGAAGATGGATTGTCCACCCGGTTTATGGAAAACAGTTGGAGATCGAAACCTATCGCCAGGTGGCACCTACTACCATAGAAGGCATTGTCAACTACCTATCTTCGGGCCTTATCAAGGGGATCGGACCAAAGACGGCTAAAAAGATTGTGGACAAGTTTGGGCGGGATACCTTGGACATTATGCAGTACAGGCCCCATTTATTGACACAGATAGAAGGAATAGGAGAAGCCAAGGCCAATCTCATTGCCGAGGCTTTTCAAGAGCAGCGGCAGCTCCAAGAAGTAATGCTCTTCCTTCAGCAATATGGGGTAACACCCAACTATGCTGTAAAAATTTATAAAAAATACGGAGAAGAGACCATTCGTCTCATTCAGGAAAATCCCTATCGTCTGGCCGATGATATCATTGGAATTGGTTTTCGAATCGCTGATACCATTGCAAAGCGCATGGGATTGGATCCCCGATCTCCTTATCGAATGATGTGTGGTCTCAAATATATGCTGATGCAAGGAAATTTAGAGGGACATACCTATACGCCCAGGGAGGAGCTTCTTCGAGAGACGGCAAAATTGCTAGAGGTAGATATGCCCATTTTAGAAGAACCTTTGATGAACCTGGCCCTCAACAATGAGATCCAGTTGGAGAACTTGGAGGGGGATCTGGTAGTCTTTGGACTGTCCTACTTTTTTGCAGAAACCTATGTGTGCAAAAAATTAATAGAGCTGGCTAAGGTAGATATCCCCCTACTCACAGAAAATATAGAAGGGGAAATAGCTGAAATAGAAGAGAAGGAAGGAATCCAACTGGCTGAAAATCAGAAGGATGCCATTGGACAAGCCTTGGATAAAGGGGTGCTGGTAATCACAGGAGGACCGGGAACGGGAAAGACTACCACCATCAACAGCATTATCCGCATGTTTGAAATGCACAACCTGTCCATTGTCCTGGGAGCACCCACAGGGCGGGCGGCTAAGAGAATGAGTGAAGCCACGGGAAGAGAAGCAAAAACCATCCATCGTATGTTAGAGTACGCCTATGCAGAGGAGGATCTGGGGATGGCCTTCGGTAAAGACGAAGAAGAACCGATTGCTGCCGATGTGGTGATCATCGATGAGATGTCTATGGTAGATATATTGCTGATGAAGGCACTGCTGCGGGCTATCCTTCCTGGTACCCGGCTGATATTGGTTGGAGATGTGGATCAGCTGCCCTCCGTGGGGCCGGGAAATGTGCTGCGAGATATTATAGAAAGTAGTATTTTTCAAGTGGTTAAGCTGGACAAGATATTTCGTCAAGCTCAAGAGAGTATGATCATTGTCAATGCCCATCGGATCAACAAGGGGCAGTATCCCTATATCAATCAAAAAGAAAAGGACTTTTATTTTATCTCCAAAAGAAAACCAGAGAGCATTGCAGAAACCATCGAGTCCCTCTGTAAGGAGCGGCTGCCTAAGTTCAACAACTTTGACCCGGTTAAGGATATTCAGGTGCTGACCCCTATGAAAAAGGGAGAGGTTGGGATGATACAGCTAAACAACCGCCTGCAGTCCATCCTAAACCCAAAGGCCTTTGGCAAGGAAGAAAAGGAAATGAAGGAAAAAACCTTTCGCCTAGGGGATAAGGTCATGCAGATCAAAAATAATTATAATTTGAAATGGAAGAAGATCAAAGAAGAGGGTGAAGGAGAAGGAATTTTTAATGGAGATATGGGATATATTCACGAAATTGACCCAGAAGAACGAGAGCTTTGGGTACTATTTGATGATGACAAGCTGGTGAAATATGATTTTAGTCAGCTGGATGAGCTGGAGCTGGCCTACTGCATTACCATCCATAAAAGTCAGGGCAGTGAATTTCCTGTGGTGGTTATGCCCGTGGCCTGGGGACCACCCATGCTGCAGACTCGAAACCTGCTCTATACGGCTGTAACTCGGGCTAAGAAGCTGGTGGTCATGGTAGGACAGGAAGCTTCCTTGAAAAATATGGTAGACAACCATCGTATTCTCAGAAGAAATTCAGGCCTGGGAGTTCGACTGGGGAGATTTTTGCAGGATAGGGTTCTCGAATTTTAGGCATTGACGGAAGCAGGTTTGAAAACTGTCATAAGGGGGTCAGTGGAATGCAGAAGAAGCTAAATAGATTGCAGCAGCTAATAGGTATAACGATTTTAAGTGTTTTATTATTAAGCTTGACCACTGTTCATAGATGGGACATTGGTGGAATGCTGTGGGTAGTAGGTCTAGGAGTTGGATTTAATGCTATATTTCTTTGCTTTAAGGTTACCCATGTTGATTATAGAAAGAAAATGCAAATTCTTTTGTTGGGAAACTTTTTTCTATGCAATCTTTTTTTGTACTATACAAGAGGTCTTTTTAACGATACCCATATCCCTCTTTTTATGCTGGCTATCGGTATGGCTGCAGTATTTTGCAGGACAGGTCAGGCCTTTGGAATGATGATTTTGTGTCTATTGATATCCTTTTATGATATTATGGATAGCCCTTCCCTATGGAATCGACTGGGATTTCTCATCTATCTCTTTGGAGTCTCCTTTTGGATAGGGCTCTTGATGAAGGAGGTAGGTCATCAGAGACTACTGCTGGGAAAAACCATGAAGGGCTGGACCTTGAGCGGCGAGATAGGAAAAGCTATAGAGGACAGTCCATCAGCCGATGAGGCTCTGAAGGAAGCGGCCAAAGCCGTGGCAGAAATACTGGAAGCACCTCTTGGTCTCATCTTTTCTTATGACGAGACCAAGGATATCTTCATAGGAAAAGGGGGCCATGGAGCCTCCCTTGAAAGAATAAAATCCCTGGGATTTTATAGGGGAAAGGGTATGGAAGGAAGACTGCTAGAGGAGGCTTCCAAAGGGATATACATACACCAGGGACATATTGAGCTTTCATGGGACAATACAGTTACTTATCAATCGGTGATGGTAGTACCTTTAAGCTATCAAAATAAGATGATTGGAGCCATGAGTGTTTATCATCCTCAGAAGCAAAATTGGGGAGAAACTGAAAAGGAGCTGCTCCATAGGGCCTCTTGGGGAATAGGAATGCTCCTAGAAAATGAACGTCTATTGGGCAAGCTGCAACGGAGCTATGCTCTAGACGGGGTAACGGGGCTGTTAAACTATAAGCATTTCTATGAGAAACTGCGAAAATCCCTGCTGATTGCAGACCAGGAGCAACAAAAACTGTTTCTGCTTTTGGTTGACATTGATAAATTTAAAAGAATCAATGAGCGTTTGGGTCATTTGGTAGGGGATCGAATATTGGCAGAAATTGGGACCATCATCAAAACCTGTATTGGAGAGAAACACGTTGGAGCCAGGTATGGGGGGGAAGAATTCACTATTATACTGCTGAATGAAAGCTATGAGAGGGCAGGGATCATTGCCGATGACATACGCAGAGGGGTGAAAGAATTGTCTCAGAGGATAGAGCCTTTGATAAAGGAAAACTTAAATATTACAGTGAGTATCGGCATGGCCTGCTATCCCGATGTAACCAATAACATCAATCATTTGATCGATATTGCCAATGTGAGGATGTATAAGGGTAAAGAACTGGGCGGCGATAGGGTAGTTGCCTAAAAGGTAGGGGGATGAAAATGGGAAGGGCTCTTTGGGAGTTAAGGGAGGCTTTGTTGGACTTTGTTTATCCAAGAAATATATTTTGCATCCTTTGTGGAGAAGGGATTGAAAAAACTGAAAGGTATTCTCTCTGTCCTCTTTGCAAGGAACAAATAACCTTTGTCCATGAAAGAACCTGCCAGCAGTGCGGCAAACCCTTAGAAGAACTATATCTGCCCAGCGAGTGTCCCGATTGTATTCTTTCCAATCATTCTTTTACCCAAGGCTATACCTGCGTGATTTATGATGAGGAAATCAAGAGACTGATCTATAGATTCAAGTATGGAAAACAAAGGTATTTGGCCTACCACTTAGCTGAGATAATGATAGACAAGCTCAAAGAAAAAGAAGTGGAAGAAATTCACTGGGTGCTCCCGGTTCCCCTGCATAAAAAAAGAAGGCAGGCAAGAGAATTTAATCAATCAGAGATTCTAGCCAAATACATCAGCAGAGAGATGGGCTGGCCCATGGATAGCAAAAATTTGATCCGGATGAAGGATACCCAGACACAAAACCAGCTATCCAAAGAAGAACGGAAAGCCAACATGAAAAATGTATTTCAAATTGTACAGGAAGATAAAATAAAAGCTAAGAAAATCCTGTTAATTGACGATATATATACTACAGGGAGTACATTAGACAGCTGCAGCAAAGTATTGCTGAGGGCAGGTGCAAAAGAAGTCTACACCCTCACCTTTGCTGCAGGGAGAAGTATATAGAAAACGATGAACTGTAGTGGAGGACCTGTGTGTCCTCAAAGGAATTGTAGTGGAGGACCTGTGTGTCCTCCTTGATAAAAATTGGATAGGAGGACAGCCCATGGCGGATATACGGAATTGCAAAAAATGTGGAAGAATCTATCAATATGATGGGGTCAATAAAATATGTGCCCGTTGTAGAAAAGGAGAAGATGAAGATTTTGCAAAAGTAAAGGAGTATCTTTACGACAATCCAAAATCAACGATTACCCAGGTTTCAGAAGAAACTGGGGTAGAAGAAGATCTTATTCTAAGATATCTCCGGCAGGGAAGACTGGAGATCGTAGGAGAAGGCGGCTCTTTGGTATTGGACTGTGAGCGATGCGGAAAAAGTATAAGGACGGGTAGATTTTGTGATCAGTGTACCCATGAGATGACGGCAGAACTAAAGAGTGCCTTTAAGCCTGTAGAGAAGCCTCAAGTAAGGGATGGAAACAAAATGTTTACCGCAGAGATGAAAAAGAAAAGATAATCCCATAAAAAGTGTAAAGGAATCCTCCATATTTGCCGATACTATGAATAGAAAAAGGGCGAGTATGGAGGTGTTTTTATGAAAATCTCAAACAATCCGAGTATACAAAAAGTTGTAAATTCATACAAAAAAAATATAGAAGGAGCCTCAAAGGGAGAGAAATTAAAGCAGGGGAAAGACAAGGTGGAGATTTCTGAGGAGGCCCGTTCCTTTCAAGTAGCGCTCAATGCTTTTAAAAAGCTGCCTGATATCAGGAATGAAAGGGTAGAAGAAATCAGTAAAAAAATTCATTCAGGAAACTATAATCCATCGGCAGAGGAAGTTGTCAACAGCATATTTGATAAAAAAATATAATATGGAGAAATCCTATCGGTTCATGGAAGAGGGGGGGCATTATGTCAAGATCTATAGAGCAATTGATGCTTGCACTAAAACAAGAGTATGATATTTATCGTGACTACCTAGATCTAGCTAAAAAAAAGAAAGATATTATTATCAAGGGACAGGTAAAGGAACTGGATTATATAACGAGCTTAGAGCAAGATATGATCTTGAAGATGGGGAAGATTGATAAAATCAGAACCATCATCATTGGAAACCTGCTGCGTGAACTGGGTGTAAAGGAAATCGCCAATATTACTGAATTGCTTAAATATATAGATGAAGATAGGGGTAGGAAGCTGCTTTCTCTTCGTGAGAAGCTGGAGGATACCATAGAAGAAGTTCAAGAAATCAATACACTGAATGGACAACTTATCGAGCAATCCTTAGAATATGTTACCTTCAATTTGAACTTGCTGAATAGTGTTCGAACAGAAGGAACTACCTATGGCAATCGAGCCGATGAAAAGAATATTCAAAAACGATTAAATGTATTCGATGCAAAAATATAAGGGGAGATAAAGGAATGTCGACTTTTTTTGGACTAAATATTTCACGTTCTGGTCTTTTTACCAGCCAGAGAGCACTTTATGTGACAGGACACAATATCGCCAATGCCAATACCCCAGGGTACACCAGGCAGAGATTGGAGATGAAGGCTGCTACACCTACCAGTCTGCCCAATGGCAATGGAATGCTGGGAACAGGGGTAGAGACTATCCATGTGCGCAACATAAGAGATGAATTTTTAGACTTTAAATATAGAAGCGAAAATCAGGCCTATGGGGAATGGAACGCCAGAAGTGAAGTGCTCCAAAATATTGAGGCCGTCATGAATGAACCCTCTACCTCAGGGATTCGAACGGTGATGGATGAATTTTTTGCCTCCTTGCAACAGTTGAGTTCTACATCTAATGCTTCCAATCTGACTGTAAGGGCCTTGGTACGAGAAAGAGGAATAGCCCTTGCAAAAACCCTCAATCATATGGGAACACAATTGGAGAAGACCCAGAAGGATCTGGATTTTGCTGTAAGAACCACCGTTGATGAAATCAACAATATTTCAAATCAGATTGCAGGTCTGAATAAGCAGATCTATATCTATGAACTAGACGGCAATAATGCCAACGACCTGAGGGATCAGCGAAACCTATTGATTGATCAGCTGTCTGGGATCATTAATATCGATGCCTATGAGGACAATCAAGGAAAAGTGAATATATTGGTAAGTGGAAAGGCCCTAGTGGCCCATGACCGAACCTCAGAACTGATGACCGTGACAAGAGATGAAAAACAGAATAATGCAGACGTACCAGGTCTTTGTGATGTGGTCTGGAAGGATGGAGCTACCTTTACTATCCGTGGGGGAGAATTAAAGGGGCTTTTGGATGGACGAGACAATGTGAGCGGCAGTGAGAAGGGAGTTCCCTATTATATGGAACAGCTCAATCATTTTGCCAAAACCTTTGCCACAGAGTTCAATATGATCCATCGTCAAGGCTATACCTTGGATGGGGATACGGGAGTAGATTTTTTTGAAATGGGTGGAGGTCAATTTTTTGATATCACCAGCCAGTTTGAGAGTCTTATGTCGTCGGGAAAAACAGAGCAGGAAGTCATGGCTCTTCTGGAAAAGGGAGGAGCCAGCAGTCTGGGAACCCATATCACTGTACCTGCAGGACTGGACTACAAAAACATATCGATTGTAAAGATGGATGGCAAATACTACATAACCCCTCAAGTAACCGCTACCAGTATTCGGATTTCGGATAAGGTAGATGGGGAACTCAATGCCATTGCCGCCAGCACCACCCACGCAGGACTCCCTGGAGATGGGGGCAACGCATTGAAACTAGACAATTTGAAGGATAAGGCTACCATGTTTGACTGGGGAAAGCCTGGAGATTTTATGAAATCCCTGATTTCTAATCTAGGTGTAGATACCCAACAGGCCAAACGATTTACCAGCAATCAACAGGTCTTATTAGAACAAATAGAAAACAAGAGGCAGTCTGTATCAGGGGTATCTCTTGACGAAGAAATGGCAGATATGCTTCGATTTCAACATGCCTACAATGCCAATGCAAGGATGATCAGTGCCATTGATGAAATGTTGGATGTGATCATCAACCGCATGGGTGTAGTTGGCCGATAGAGAATAATATATGGATCTTAGGGAACCCATCCTATACATTCCCCTATCAAATCCATTTTATAGTCCGTAGGGAATGCAGCTTATGCGTTCCGTCTACGCAACCTTTCCCGATGGGAGTGATAAAAAATGCGAATTACCAATAGCATGATGACCAATACCATGTTAAGAAATCTAAACAATAGTTTAAATAGAATGGACAAGGTCCAACAACAAATGGCCACAGGAAAGAGAATACAAAGACCCTCCGATGATCCCGTGGCAATGGCAAAGATACTGACCCTATCCTCCGATATCTCGGCATCAGAGCAGTATAAAAAGAACGTGGATGATGCTCTGTCCTGGATGGCGACCACAGAGATTGCTGTAACCCAGATTCAGGATGTGATTCAGAGAGTAAGAGAATTGACCGTTAGAGGGGCTACGGGTTCTCTAGCAGACTCTGATAGAGAAGCCATTCAAAAAGAAATCAGTCAGCTTAAGGAACAGATCGTAGCCATCGGAAACTCATCCTATGCAGGGGCCTACATTTTTTCGGGCTACAAGACAACGGAGCAACCCTTTCGCATAGAGGAAACTCCAGTAGGTCAAAAGCTTACCTACAATGGACACATGCTCAGTCCTGGAGGAATGGTCAGTGGCGGGACAGATGACATTGATTTTATGAATTTCCTAACAAAGGCAGTAAATAAAGAACTTACAGCAGCCCAAGCCAGAGATGTAATGCGGGTAGAGGTTGGCATGGGAAGCTTGGTAGATGTGAATATCAACGGACTCGATCTCTTTCAGCAGGGCTTTGGAGGCGTGTTTGAAAGCTTGACCAAGCTGGAGAATGTACTGCAAGGGAAAGCAGACTATAAGCAAGGCTTTGTGGACATGAAGCATCAGGTAGAGATAGATGGCTTATCTGTAGATTTAAATGCTTTAGACAACAACGCTGGAGATGCTTTCATAACGATAAAGATGGGAAATGACCTATTTACTGTAAATTTTCCAAAGACAGAATCTCCCAATACCCTTTCATTGGCACAAATTCAGAAGGCAATCGATGGTGTAGAGCATTTAAAGAAAAGCGGAGTTACGATTGATGCTGATGGAAATATTATGGCTGACAGAGATTTTGAAGTTGTAGATACTAGTTTTGGAACTATCACTACACCTGCTTCAGGACAGGTTTTTAAGCCTCTCTTAATTGGAGATAGATTGGAAGGAACTATTGAAGTAACCGATGGCGATATCTTTCAGATTAATGGTATACCTATACAACTGGTGGATACAGGAACTAAAAAATATGACGTGAATTCTTGGAGCGGTAAAAACCAACTTCTGCAAGATATGCAAGCAGCATTGAAGAATGCAGGGATTGAGGATATAGAAGTATCTTTCACTACAGATAATCGACTGCAATTTAAAGGGATGTATAGAAAAGCTGCGGATGATACGGATGCTTTTAATGATATTGCGATCTCAGAAGATGGAACATTAAAATTTGGATTCACCAATGGACAGTTGTCTCAGAAAGCTGTTGTAAAAGAGGAAAAGATAGATACCAGTGGCATGTTAGCTGACCTAGATAAAAATATGGATAACATACTGGCTAAACTATCAGAAATAGGAGCAAAAACCAATCGATTAGAGCTGGATCAAAATCGATTGGATGACAATATCCTCAACTATAAAACCCTTCGAAGCAAGGTAGAGGATGTGGACATGGCAGAAGCCATCATGAATTTTTCCATGGAAGAGAACGTATATCGAGCAGCTCTGTCCACAGGGGCACGGATCATCCAGCCTACCTTAATAGACTTCTTGCGATAGGAGGGATACCATGGATTTGCGTATTACCACCACACCAGCCCTTATTGGGATTGATCGAAGGCCAGGAGGGTTCGATATGAAGAGCCCCAAGGCCGATATGACCCTAAACATTGAACATGCTAAAGTAGAAATCCATACAGAACAGGGGCAGGTACGAATCGATCAGAGTCAATGCTTTTCTGAGGCAGGATTGAAGAATGTTTTTGAACTTACAGCTGATAATGCCAGTTTTTCTAAGCAAAAACTGATGGAAACCATAGAGCGAATTGTCCGTCAGGGGAAAGAAATGAGAGCCATCGAAAATAAAACCGATCCCATACCCTTTCAAGCGGAAGAAAATGCCTTCGGTTGGAAGCAAAAATCCTTTGCCTTTGACCTTATCCCCAAAAGCCGACCTAAAATAGACTTTGTAGGGGGAGCGGTAAATATCCAGGTGAAGGAAGGCAAGGTCAATCCACAAGTCCAGGTGAACAAACCTATCGTCAACTATACCCCAGACAAGCTTGATATCTATCTGAGGCAAAAAAACAGTATTCAGATTGAATATATAGGCACAAAGTTCAACCAGATGGCTGGTTGAGCTTTTCCATTAAAACAAATAAACTAGCAATATCACCAAAAATCCGTAGGGGCAGCATACCATGCTGCCCTTATGCCACATAATAGAATAAACAACGAAATTACGTCTCGTCGTTCCTTAAACGAATACAATGAACGGAGGAATCCCCATGAAACTACAAACCAAACACTTCGGACAAATAGAAATTCTTCCAGAGGCCATCATTACCTTTGAAGAGGGCCTGCCAGGCTTTGAAGACATCAAACAATATGCTCTCTTGCCCAATCCCGACGCAGAAAACCCTTTCCAATGGCTCCAAGCCATTGAAGAGCCAGAGCTGGCCTTTGTTATCACAAATCCTTTCTACTTTAAGGAAGATTATGAGTTTAATATTCCGGAAAAGGTTATTCAGCAGCTTCAGATAGAGAAAAAAGAGGAAATCTTAGTTTACACCATTGCAGTAGTTCCAGAAAAACTAGAGGATATCACCATCAATCTTCGAGGTCCTCTCATCCTTAACATGGAACAGAAAAAGGGCAGACAACTGTTACTAGATCAGGAGGACTATGCATTAAAATACAAGATTTTTCAAAAACTCCCTGTAGAGCCGAAAGAATAGGAGGGGGCGAGGATATGCTAATATTAACCAGAAAAAAAGATGAAAGCATTATCATTGATGACAAAATAGAGATAAAAGTGGTCGGTATCGAGGATGGAAAGGTGAAGCTGGGTATCTCTGCGCCCAAGGATGTGACCATTCATCGAAAGGAAATCTATATAGAAATCCAGGAGGAAAACAAGGCTGCAGCCCTTACCCATGTGGACGTGACTGCTTTGACAAAACTCTTCAAAAAAAAATAAATAAATTTATAAATTCCACTAAAGTTCTACAAAAAAGCTTCCGATAATAAAACTGTAGACAAAACAACCAATCCAAACTGGCGGCCGACAGAGTTGGATACAAAAAAGTTTTACATAATTATTTAAAATGGCAAGGATGCCAAAAAACAAAAATCAAGGAGGAGAAAAAAATGAGAATTAATAACAACTTAATGGCTATGAATACTCACAGACAGTTGGGCGTTACAAATGGCGCTGGTGCAAAGTCCATGGAGAAATTATCTTCTGGTATGAGAATTAACAGAGCAGGAGATGACGCAGCTGGTTTATCTATCTCTGAAAAAATGAGAGGACAAATCAGAGGTTTAAATCAAGCTTCTAGAAATGCTCAAGATGGTATTTCTTTAATTCAAACAGCGGAAGGTGCTCTTAACGAGACTCATGCCATACTTCAAAGAATGAGAGAGCTTGCAGTACAGGCTGCAAATGATACTAACGTAGAAATAGACAGATCGGCGATTCAAGGTGAGATTGATCAATTGGCACAGGAAATCACTAGAATTGCTGATACGACAGAATTCAATACACAAAATTTATTAAAAGGTGATTTTGCAGGAACATTCCAAATTGGTGCTAATGAAAATCAAAAGATAGAATTAAATATTGGAAATATGACAGCAAAAGCATTATCTGTAACGGATCAAAGCAAGTCAGAATCTGCAAGGGTATCTGCTGGAAGCAATCTATTAGGAATTAAATCTATTGACCTTGGGGGCCAAGAAGCTGTCGGAAAATATGACCTAGTTATTGAAGCGACAGGGACAGCAGATACAGTAGCTGTTTATTTAAAAGACAAAGATGGAAATGTGATGGCTAAAAATGCAACGGTCAATGTTAGCGCCTTAGCTGCGGATGAATTCAGTAAAATTGTTTTAACTAAAGAAACAACAGATGGATTTGCAGCAGATGTTGACATAGTTATAGATAACAATCTTGCTAAGATAAGCTGGCAGGGGGTTGCTGATTCGCCAGCATATACAAGCCAAAAAACAGAATTGCAAGTAACTAGACAAGGTGTTGATGTAACAACAGCTGCTGGTGGAATTAATGCAGTTGATTTAGTTGCAGGTAAGTTAGAAGAAGGCGAGTATAGAATTACCTTTGCTACTGATGCTTCTCTTACCGATGCAGTTGGTGGAAAAGTTCAAGTTAAAGATGGAGCAAATTGGAAAGATTTACTTGATTCAGATGGCAATGTTTATACAACTGGACCTGTTGCTACGACTGCGGGAGGCAACTATAGTATTACTTTTAAAGATGCATCTGGAAACGAAGCTACGTTAGCATTCCAAGTAGCGGCAGCTGGTCTTGCTGATGGAGATGCAGTAGTATTTAAATCTGTCATTGGTACAGGAACAGGTGAAGGGATAAATGTTTCTAAGGATACAGCTACAGCACAAGCCGCTATTACAACTATAGATGATGCTATTAAATTAGTTTCTGAAGAACGCGCTAAATTAGGAGCTGTTCAAAATAGATTAGAGCATACTATTAAAAACTTAGATACATCTTCATAAAACCTACAAGCTTCAGAATCAAGAATCAGAGACGTGGACA
>JBFNEZ010000115.1:0-12392 GCA_040797825.1 Thermotaleaceae bacterium
AGCAACTGACTTGTAATCAGTAGGTTGGGGGTTCAATTCCTCTCGCCAGCTCCAGAATATTTTAACAAAGTACATAGATTAGTCTATGTACTTTGTTTTTTATCAAAACAAAATGGCACTGAATTTGAAGGAAAGCTTTCAAGTACGGTGTCATTTTCGTATTTTATAGAAAAATCATTAAAAACATCTCCACCATTGTTATAATAGCATTCTTAATATCATATATATTGGAAACCCATGAACTCTCTTCAAAGATGTTTACAAATCTCAATAATAGATATATAATATTGAATATATATTCAATGAATGGAGATTCAATAATGGGAATTCGTGAAAAACAAAAAGAAAAGCGAAGAAGTGAGATACTAAATGCCGGACTGGATTTATTCATACGCAAGGGATATTCTGCTACAAAAGTAAGTGACATTGCAGAGCAGGTTGGAATGAGTGTGGGATTGTTGTTTCATTATTTCGCTTCAAAGGAAAAACTATATGAAGAATTGATAAGTCTTGGCATTTCAGGACCTATGAGTATTATGGCTCCTATTGAAAAAGAACCCCTTGCTTTTTTTGAAGATGTCGCAAGGCAAATTTTTCATTATATCAAAGCCGAGCCATTTACTGCAAAGATGTTTGTATTGATGAATCAAGCCTTTTATAATGAAGCAGCTCCTGATTATGTCAAAGAGATGCTTGCCAGTTTTAATATTTATAAGCCAACTTCTGAGCTAATTTTGAAAGGTCAGGAAGAAGGTACGATCCGCAGTGGTGACCCTTATGCTCTTTCAATTGCTTTTTGGTCTGCTGTAAGGGGCATTGCGGAGGAAATTGCGCTTAATCCAAATTCACCATGTCCTGATAGTGATTGGATTATTGATATAATAAGGAGGTAAGGCTGATGAAAAAAGTTATTATTATCGGTGCTGGTATTGCTGGACTAACGGCAGGCGTATATGCCTGCCAAAGTGGTTTTGATGTGGTGATTTATGAGGCTCATTCCATTCCAGGCGGTGCATCTACAAGCTGGAAAAGAAAGGGCTATCTCTTTGAAGGTGGTATGCACTGGCTGACAGGTTCTTCTCCGAAAACTGCCCTCCATAAGCTTTGGCGTGAAATCGGGGCACTGGATGACAATACTTCCATTTATAACCGCGACCCGTTTTTTACCTTTGAAGATAAGGGAAAGATGGCTTTTTTATATCGAGATATTGATAAACTACAGTCTCATTTGATTGAGTTATCACCCGAAGATAGAAAGGAAATAATCTGCCTTTGCAGGGATTTGAAAAAATTTATGAAAGTGGATATGCCCATTACGGATATTAAAAACGTAAAGGTTAAAGAAAAATCCGCTATACCGATATCAAAATTGATTTCTATGATTCCTGCATTTTTTAGAATGTCTTTCTACTCAGATCAAACGGTAAAAGAATATGCTATGCGGTATAAAAGTCCTTTTTTACAAGATTTGTTCAGAAATGTTGTCGGCGATGATAACAATGCCACAAGCATGTTATTCACATTGTCAACTCTTGCAAAGGGTGATGGTGGATATCCTTCAGGTGGCTCACTTGCCATGACTGGCAGGATAGCAAAACGATTTGAAGCTTTAGGCGGTGTGATAAAATATAATAGTAAAGTTGAAAAAATTATAATTAAAAGTGATAGTGCTACGGGTATTGTTTTTAACGGGACAGAAGTCTCTGCAGATGCGGTTATCATTACACAAGATACACTGGCTGCAATTGATACTCTATTTGCCAGTCCACTTAAAGAGCCGTGGGCGGATAAAATGCGCTCTGAAACCAAACCTATGCTAAATACTTTTATTTGTTTAGGAATCAAAGAGGACTTGTCTGATATTCATGAAAGTATGGTCTTTACAAGTGATACTCCAGTATTCTGTGCCGGAAAACAAATCAAGGAAATCAGTATAAATAACTATGCGACTTACAAAGGCTATGCTCCAAATGGATGTACTGCCATTACTTCTATATTGCCAGGAGATAGTTATGAGTGGTGGAAAGAGCAGAAAATAAATGGCACCTATGAATCAGAAAAGCAAAAACTTGTAGAAAATTTCATTGATGTTTTGGCGAAAAAATATCCTCAGACTGCCGGCAAGGTAGAAGTGTGGGATATCGCTACTCCTTTGACTTATGAGCGCTATCTGAGTTCTTATAAAGGTTCATGGATGTCGATTATGGGTAAAGGTGTAAAGATGCATCCCTATCCATCAAAACCTGAAAGTATATCCAATCTTTATTTTGCTGGCCACCGACTTATAATTCCCGGAGGACTTCCTGTTGCCCTTGAAACGGGCCGAAAATCAGTACAATATTTATGCAGGGATACTGATATGGTATTTCAGGGAAATGTTTAGAACAGTAAAATAACTTTAATTTTTAAGGTACCTATAAAGAGAAATATAAAACGTACATCCTTAAGATGAATCCTCATTAAAAATCCGTTGCTACCAACAATGGATTTTTAAATTTATATGATAAATTATGAATATATCCTTAATCTTAACTTGCGACTATTGTATTTAACACTTTTGAATCGAAGGCATATAATATATAAAGATCAATTTAAACTATATAAAAAGGGTGTAATTATGAATAATATAATATTACAACTTCAAAAAAATAACGATGATAGTATTTAAAATAATAATAATGTTATATTTGATGAGACAATTAGTATGATAGGAAATATAAGTTATAATAATATTACAGGTACCATTACTATTTCTGAAAATGGTCTGTACATCATTGATTGGTATGTAGCTATGCAGTCAATCTTCGGTTCACCCAGCGTTATTTTTAAGTTAATTTCTGACAAAGGTCATGAATTTGATAGCAATTCACCAAATAAAACAAGTAATATGAATGGAATAGCTATTTTAGATGTCAGTGATGCCCCTATCAACATCTCATTGGTAAATACATCAAATACTACTGTTTTTTTCTCAACTACGATACCATCTAAAGCTAATCTGCGAGTTTTTTATTTAAACAGTGATATAGCTGATAATAGTCGTTGCTTTGCTTTAGAGCAATTTGCCCATGTTTTAGAACAAATAGTCAATATATATCAAGGTGATTCTGTTAGTATTTTCTCAAATAGACTTGCAACAGTTTCAGGACCGATTCACTCCCTTTACAAAGCTCCTGATACTGAAAGTATACCAATGCTCGTTCTCCAGTCAGAAGATGAATCATTTGCTTTTAATATTGATAAAATAACAATGCTTTATTTTCCAAATAGTATTTATGACGATTCCATAACTTATTTAAGTCCACCTAGCCCATTTCCTCAGAATTGTGATACTGACCAGCTTAAGAACATCTATAATTATGTTACAGTAGGTGACAGCATATCTGTAACTGCAGGTCCTAATACAAGTGCTTCTGGTGATGTGCATATTAACGAATATGGCATAATTGTTGTGGCTGATGCAACTTCAATAATATTTATGATGACTCCACATATTTTTTCGATTACCGTAAATGAAGAAGGAGGCTTCAGTGGACAAAAACCAATTTCAGTTTCTACTACCAATGTATAAAGAAACTAAAATAATCTAGTATATCAATATATTGAAGTATAGCTTTAAACAGGACCCAGTACCTTACTTGTTTCCTATATATAATTGAAAAAGTAAGGAGAACTGGGTGTTTCTGTATGTTTATGTGTTATAATAGACCAATATGGAGGTGGAATCTTATGGTTAAAAAGGCTTTGAAATCTGCAATAGGAGTGAGTATAGGAGTAACAATTGGGAGTATTATTTTACCTCGAATCCTTTTTTCTAAGCTCTACAACAATACATATCCTCCAATATTAGAACAGACATTAGTTTATTTAGTGCTTTCCTATATTGTCTGCTTTCTTATTTCTTTTCTAATTGAATGGCTAAAAATAAAGATAAAAAAAGCTGATAAATTCTAATTTATCAGACATATAAAGCATTAGGAGCAACCTTTTGGTCGCTCTTTCTTTTATCTAAGCCCTATTTTTATGCATACTATATACTTTATTACTCCTATACTATCTTAATGATATTATCAAAGACATCTTCATAGCTTTTACTTTGTGCTGATGGTGTTGCCTGTATTACGTAAACAATATTTGACTCTAGTAGAACATTCACCTCCTGACCTCCATATCCACGACAGCTGAAACCGCCATCAAATAACCATAATAAGAAACCATAATTCCTTTCTCTTTGAGAAGGAGAAATAGCCTGTCTTATATAATTATCACTAACAATCCCTTTTCCATTTTCCAAAAACAAAAAACCAATTTTAGCAAGATCATGAGCAGATAAATCCGATTGCATTTCAATAATTGGGTTGTTGCTAATGCTATAATTCACACCATTTGAAAATGCAGCCCATTCACCACTGGTTATTCCAAGGGGCTCATATAAATTTATTCTGCAAAACTCGTATGTGCTCATACCTGTTGCCTTGCTTATGAGTGCAGATAGTAAAATAACATCCCATTCCTTGTACACAAATTTTGTACCTGGTACATCTGTCATAGCTATATCTGAAAGATGTTCCAAACAATTTTCTGATCTCCAAAGCTGTTCAAGCATGGGGCAGTGATAATGAACACCGCCATTCCAATATATGCCTGATGACATGGTTAGAAGATACCGAACAGTGATTAGCTTGTGATGTGGATGAACATTCTGAGCGAATTCTGTTAAATAATTGCTTATAGGTTCGTCTAAGCTCTTAATATATCCTTTATCAAGACAAATACCTATACATATGGACAAAATACTTTTCCATATGGATTTTATATTATTTCTGCTATCCTTGGTAAATCCATTATAATATCGTTCAAGAATCAACTCATTATCCTTAAAAAGCAAAATGCTGTTGATAAGACGATATCTTCTTTGTTTTATATAATGGTCAACATATTCCTCAATTTCATGGTTCATTTCAAATACCGTCCTATTATAGAATTTGAGTTTTGTTTTAACTCTTTCGGTGTACCTGCTGCTATAATATTTCCGCCATCATTGCCTCCACCGACACCCATCTCAATGATATAGTCACAATTTGATAACACATAAGGGTCATGTTCCGTAAGGATAACTGTATTACCTTTATCTACAAGTTCCTGAAGAAGTTTTAATAGCTTTTGACTATCATGAAATGATAGCCCTGTAGTAGGCTCATCCAAGATATAAATTGCATCCTTTGCATTTTGTCCTTTTGAAAGCTCCTTTGCCAATTTGATACGCTGACTTTCCCCGCCGGATATGGTAGGAGTTTTTTGTCCCAAAGTGATATAGTTCATACCCACACGTGAAAGCGTTGCAAGAATTTTATCAATTGATTTATCCTTTCCCTTAAAGAATTTTGCTGCCTCATCCACAGTCATTGATAAAATATCTCTAATATTCTTTCCATCAAGCATTACCTCTAAAACCTCAGGAATAAAACCTGTTCCACCGCAAGCCTCACATTCTAAGTTAATAAAATTACCAAAGCCTACATGATAATGTATCTCGCCGTCACCTTTACATACTTTACAGCCACCCTCGGAATTAACGGTAAAAAGACCTGCTGAAAGTCCGCTCTCCTTTGCAAACAAAGCGCGGATACGATCAAACATACCTGTGTATGTGGCAGGACAGGATGTGCGGCTTCTTCCGATTGGTTTTTGGTCAATAACAAAACATTTTTTTATATGTTCCGTACCGCTTATAATTACATTATTAGATTCATAGGTAAACTCCTCATCTTCATCATCCGTTATGCACTTGGTATTCAACATTTCTTTTAACTTAGGCACAAGTGTATCAGAAATAAGACTTGATTTTCCGCTTCCTGATACTCCGGCAACACCTACCATTAATCCAAGTGGTATCTCTGCTGTAACATTTTTCAGATTATGAAGTGCTGCATTTTCTATCTTTAAGACATTTAGCATATCGATAGTCCTGATTCGTTTTTCCATTTCCAGAGTTTCTTCACCTCTTAAATATGGTGATGTATTTGAATTTTTACAATACAAAAATTCTTCAAAACCACCTTGAAAAATCAGTTCACCGCCAAGTACACCTGCATTTGGACCTAGGTCAATGATGTAGTCAGCAGATCGTATAAATTTTTCATCGTGCTCAACAGCTATAACTGTATTTCCACGACTAACAAGATTCTTCAAAATTTTAATCAGCTTAGCTTTTTCTACCTCATGTAATCCAATTGTCGGCTCGTCAAATACAAAAATAATACTATCCATTTCAGCAATTATATAAGAAGCTAAAAATAGTCTTTGAATTTCTCCGCCTGAAAGTGTTGGTACAGGTCGTGAAAGCGCAAGATGATGCAACCCCACATCAACCATGCAATTTAACTTTACTAATATCTCGCCTAACAAAGGTGATGTCATAGGGACTGTAGCTAAAAATTCGTACAAATCTTTTATATACATATTTTCAAGCTCAGAAATAGTTTTACCTCCTATAGCAGTATGAGAAGCCTGTTCTCCAAGACCCGTGCCACCACATTTCGGACAAGATGCTTTGCCCATATATCCTGCATTGGTAAGTAAATATTCGAGGCGACTCGATGTCGAGAAAGCTCCATTTGTAGTATGCATTATCCATGGCACAAAACCCATAAAGGATGATTTTCCATTATCACCATATTTCAAAAAGTTTAATTGCTCATCAGTAAGCGTTGAGAGTTTGTCTGTGGGAGAGATATTATGATATTTACAAAAGCTATCAAGCATTCGCTTTGTAATTCCCCGTTTTCCTAATCCTAAGCAAACATCCTCTATTTTTTGCGATAAATCTTCAAACAGCTTTTCTTCATCAAGTTCTTTAATAATTCCCGTGCCCAGACACTTTACACACATACCCTTGGGAGAATTTTTTTGAAACATCTCCATCGTAAGGGGTATGCCATCATTATATTTGTCATCTCTCACCCCATAAGCGGCAAACAACATAGCAAGCATATTGCTTATTTTTGTTCGTGTACCAACTGTACTTCGAGGATTAGACTGACGGATTATACGCTGTTCTACTGCAACCGTCGGAGAAAGCCCTGTCATACTGTCAAAAGAAGGTGTACTGTCAACTATAAACTGTGTCCCAGAGAACATAAGATATCTTCGTTTTCCTTCCTCATAAAGGGTATCAAATGCAAGGCTTGATTTTCCGCTGCCAGATACACCAGTAATTACAGTTAGTTTATTTTTGGGGATCTTTACATCTACTCCTTTTAGATTATGTATTCGTGCATTTTTTATTTCGATGAAGCCGTTCATGGCAACTCTCCTTTATACCTAAATTCCTCCAATATTTACCCGTCAAATACAATTCTGTCTTTTTTGATTATAATAATTCATTCTATATTCAAAACTCTTTTTCCTTAGAAAATAATCCCTGATCTCATATGTTATCTTATCTTTGTCAATTCAATATAGATTAAATTTAAAATCATTATATATTGGTATTGAAAAAAAAGTCAAGTGTGTATTATTATTGATATAGACAATTAAATTTAATTATTGTAATAGTATAGTTTATATATTAAACAACAAACATAACAACCCTATAACATTAACCCCTTAGGGCTACTAAAAGTATATAAGGAAATAGAATCCATTGATATAATCCATTTTATCTTTAGCTTCTTGCAATATCTTGCAATTATTGCAAGGATATGAATTTATCATCTTGCTATACTTTAATTAAAGGAGGAGAATACATATGGATTGCTTAGAGAGTATGAATAGGGCTTTGGATTATATTGAAAATAATCTCCAGAAAAAGATAGATTATGACAAAATAGCACAAGCTGCTTGTTGTTCTGTATATCATTTTCAGAGAATGTTTTCCTTTATAACCAACATTCCCTTGTCCGAATATATCAGACGTAGAAAAATGACTCTTGCTGCTTTTGAATTACAAAACAGTGAAACAAAGGTCATCGATTTAGCCTTAAAATACGGATATGATTCACCTGAATCATTTAGTCGAGCATTTCAATACTTACATGGCATCACTCCCACATCAGCAAGAAAATGCGGTGCTAATATTAAAGCCTATCCTCGTATATCCTTCCAAATAACAATTAAAGGAGATAGTGAAATGAACTACAAAATCATGGAAAAACCAGCATTTCAAGTCTATGGAATTGAAGAAATATTTGATACAAAGGATGGTGAAAATTTAAAAGCCATACCAGAATTTTGGTGTGAACTACGTAAGGATGGGAGATTTGATCAGCTAATAAGATCTTCGGGTTACCCAAGTACCTTAAATGCAGTTTGCGGTTACAGAGATATTGAGGGTACTACCTTTCCTTACATGATTTGTTGCTTGAAGACTCCTTTAAGTGATACATCTGGATATAAGATTGTGGACATTCCTTCTGCTACATGGGCCATATTTGTTAATGAACCTCATATCATAGAAGAAACTCCTAAGGCAACGCAGGAATTAACCAGCCGTGTTTATACTGACTGGCTTCCAACTTCAAATTATACTATAATTGAGGGCTTTGAATTTGAGATGTACTATGAAACTGCAAATGGAAAATGCTACGAAGAAACTTGGATTAGAGTCGCACCAAAAAATAATTTATAGTAAAATACCTCTTATAAAGCATAATATTAAGAAAAGCGTCTATGAGCACGTTAAAGGTAGCTTTTCTTGCCCACTGCATAAGCGACTTGCACGAAATCAAAAATTTCGTCAATATACTTAAAACCCATTTAGGTCAAGTTTTTAAAATATAAGAGACAAAAAGTAAAACTTTCCTATTTGCTATAAAAAAATCTCACTATATATAGTGAGATTTTTTTATAGCAATCTATTTACTTTCTCTAAGCTCCTTAAAAAAACTAGAAATTATACTGCTGCATTCATCTTCTAATACACCAAATTCCACTTCTAATCTATGGTTAAATTTAGGATGATTCGTTAAATCCTCCACAGTACCGCAACATCCTCTCTTAGGGTCCCTAGTACCTATAACCAATTTTCCCATTCTAGCATTTACTATTGCACCTGCACACATGGCACAGGGTTCTAAAGTCACATACATAGTGCAATTAAGCAGCCTCCAAGCATCAAGATGCTTACTTGCTTCTTTTATTGCAAGTATTTCAGCATGAGCTGTTGGGTCATTTGAAGTTTCCCTTTGATTATAACCCCTGCCGATTATTTCTCCCTCATAAACAACAACAGCACCTACAGGCACTTCATAGATGGTAGCTGCCTTTTTAGCTTCTTCTAAAGCTTCTCTCATATATAAAATATCCATTGATATCACCTTGTAATGCTAAATTTAGATACAGCTTTTTATTTGTATATTAAATATGTATCATAGAACTTTTCAAGTGTCAACACATGCTAATCTTTACTTTTTTACCTATCTTTTCAAGACTTTCCGCTATTTCCTGTACAAGTTTCAATTTTGAAACAATATCAATTCCTAACCCGTCCTCCTGATGACTATGATTTACAGCATTTCCTAAATATATATTAATATCTGTTGCATCCTCGATTAACATACGTGTCAACATAGCAGCACCATCTTTTCTCTTTTCTAATTCAAGTAATATAATAGCGTTCTTCTCATACTCATGTATAAGCTTAGGAATATTTTTTAAGGTAATGATACCTTCTGTCACAAGATCTACTCCTTCTATTTTCGCCATAGCAGGTATCCCCTCAGATGATGTACCCTCTAAAGGCATAAGAGGTGCTTTTAAGAATTTGGAAACCATTTTAGCTGTACTTCCGCCGCATACAACATGTTTTCCTTTTTTTCTAAAAAACATACTTAATATTTTGTCATCTTCATCTGGATTCTCTGGAGGGCCGATTATAATATTTATGGCTTTCCGTTCCCGAAGCTGCAGTGTCAATAGTGTTATATCATCTTTAGGCTTTCCATCATAAAGACATAAGCAGGCATTCATCAAACGGGCCCCTAACCATGCAGCTGAAACTCCTGGTTTATACCATTGCTCCAAAAGCTTTACAACTTCACCATATCCTAATTCTTTGCCAATTTCGCTATCTATACCTGCATTTGTAACACCATCAGTCATCAGAAAGAGCATATCATCAGAAAGCAACGGTACTGTACTTTCCCAAATCTCTTTTTCTTGAATGAAAAAACGTGCAGACTCATGACTTATACTTTTTCCGCTTCGAAGGAGTATAGCAGGAGGATTATCAAATTGTGCCAGATATACCTTATATCTCTGTATTCTCGCCGCTACAAATGTAGCGTAGGCTAACTTCCGCTCCCTGCACATAGGCAATGTCTGAACTGTAGTAAAAACAGCATCTTCTAAGAGCATACCTCCTGAAAGTAATGTGCCTAGTATTTGAGAAGTCAGCGTTGCAAGTATATTTGCCTTTACACCGCTACCTAGTCCATCAGAAAGAACTAAAGTGGTTCCATCTTCTGTCGTTTCCTTATAGTAAAAGTCACCACAAATACTTTCTGTATATTTATTATAACTTATCTTTGCAAAATCTAATACATAATCCAGCATATAAGCCACCTATCCTAAAAAATCTCATCATCCATAAGTATTGTTTTTTTCAAATCCATTATTGCCAGCTTAGTTTTTGCAGCTGTTTCTCCTAAAAGAGAAGCTATCTCATGTACTGTACGTAACTGAGCCTCCACAATTTCATCAGCCATATTAGCAGAATCCATCTTTGCTTGACGAATCCTATTCTTCTCCATGCGAAGCTGAGTAATATCCTTCATTATACAGCTTATTATGCTATTTCCCTTATCATATATGAGTATCTGTTCTAGGTATAAACCATACTCTGCAACATATATATTTCTGCTTATCCTCTCTTCCCCACTTGCAATTAAATCAATAAAATTATACTCATCTAGTATACGTGATACAGGAGAACCAAGGATATCCTCAGGTGAGGATAGATGGAATGCTTTACATGTGGCATTGTTAATCATTATGACACACATATCAATATCCACAGCTAATATAAGATTGGGTGATACTTCTATTACCTTATCTGCAAAAGACTGCGTACGGGCTTTCATAAATGGCAAACACATGTTGATATCTGCTTTATTCTCATAGATAGCAACTGCTTTTTCTCTACAGCTTGGATATCCACACGAACCGCAGTTTAGCTCATCTTCTACAGTATTTTTTCCCATCTTCTTCAATATTGCAGCCAATTGCCATTCTGTCGGAGGCATACAGACTATTTTTTTATCAAGAAATTTTTGTTTCAGCGAAAAATCAGTTCTTGTCTCAAAATCAATATTCTTTCCACTTTCATTTACTGCTTGTTTTCTAACCAGAGTCTTTCCAAAAATCTGCTTATTTTGGCTTTTTTGAAAAGATGGTCCCCCTATACAACTTCCAGTGCATGCACTCATTTCAATAAAATATCCCTTTAAATTGCCTGAAACGATTTCCTGCAATGCATTTATGCAATTTTCAATCCCATCAATAGCGATGTATTGAAAGCTGCGATTTTTTAACATGCTATCTAATATACCTCCGCCATATGGAAATGATCGTGAAAGCTTTGGCGTAGGTATTGAACCGTCTTCTTTAGGTTCTATACTAGAATTTTCAAACCATCCTTCAAGCTCATCAAAGGTAATTACATAGTCTGCACCATTTTCACCACATTCAGCTTTCTTGGAAATACATGGACCAATAAATATCACTATAGCATTAGGGTATAAATCCTTTAACTTACGAGCACTTACCTGCATAGGAGAGATTATTGGAGCCAAAAAATCCAGTGCCTCGGGAAAATGATGTTCAATGTATAGATTTATAGTCGTACAGCAGGAAGATATGATTACATCATTCCATTTATCCTCAACCAATTTTTCATAATGGCTTTTCACAACATATGCTCCTTCTGCTGTTTCAGAAACATAAGAAAAACCCAACTCAGCAAGTGCATCAGAAAAGGTCTGAAATGATGCCTTGGGATATGCAGTAATCCATGAAGGCGCTACAGTTGCCACAATTTGACGCCCTTGGCTAAGTAACTCTAATATTTTAGGAATATCATTACTGTCTTCCTTTGCATTTTGAGGACAAACAACAGTACAGGTTCCACATAATATACATTCTGATTCAAGTATTTGTGCTCGTCCATTTTTAACTGTTATTGATTTAACAGGACAATGTCTGACACATTTATAACAATCCATGCATTCAATTTCTTTAAAACTTAAAATCGCCATATGATTCCCCTACTTTGAAATAGTCTATTTGATACAAATATAAGAAAAGCTTCTAATAAAGGATTTCAAGTAAGCTTTTCTTAGCTACTGCATAAGCGACTTGCACAAAATCAAAGATTTCAGCAATCTGCTTAAAAC
>JBFNEZ010000116.1:0-12333 GCA_040797825.1 Thermotaleaceae bacterium
AGCCAGAATAATTCCATGGCGTGTCTGGGGATCTCCCCCAACAGCTGATGGGATAATTCTCAAACCATTATAATCGAATTATATTGAACGCGTGTTCGAGTGTAAAGCTCTAAAATAGACCAAAATATGGCAAAGGTGGCAAAATAGCGAGAAAGCAAGAGGTTATTGAATCAGGGCCAGGAATTCAAAAATTTGCCGTCGAACATATGTACTAATAAAATATTCTTAACTGGTGTTCCCGAATATTGAGGTGATGAAAATGAAAGAAGAAAAACTAAGAGAAATAACCGATAAGGATCTGATGATGTTCCTTGTGACGAAGGGATTAAAGATAAAGAAGGGTCCATTGTTCTAAACTTAACCTTCAGCTTTCAACTTAAATATTAAGTTGAAAGCTGGAGAGAATGTTAAAGCCTCTATAAAAAATATTGAAATATCTTTATCATGCACACCATTTGCAGTTTATGTGGCCATATGACCCTTTCGCCTATTCGTCATGTCTTATTGGTGTTCACCGTTCTGATTGTATTCGTGTTGCCGTCAGCCGTACAGGCGCGCCAGTAAATAAGCCGCTCACGTATAGCTTTACCATTCCGCTGACCCTAAAGGCCACATCAAAGGTCACCGAGGTAAGCCTTGCCCAATATGTTCAGACGTACTTCTTAGACTTCTTCCTGACCAAGCAGCAGCCAGCCAGTGGCTGTTCATCAAGATTTCCACGCGCACAGATAAGCAGACGACTTATTATGGTGGATTAAATCCAGAAGAAAGTGTCGTGTCGTTCCGCGCACCGCAACCAGCGAAATCAACCAAAGCCGTCGACACACCGTCACCGCCAAAGCCCATGACGCCTGCGGAGACCAAGGTCATCTCGCCTCCTACCCCCATGCCGGTGCCTCAAACGACTGTGCCATCATCTGACGCATTAGGAGCGATACACGTTACAGTAGTCTACCCAGGCTTGCTCGGAACCCCTAATTCCTTGAAAAATGCGCCCATGATTGAAATCATAAACAGCAACCCTCTTAAGCCTACGATCTCTGCTTCTGTCACAAGACAAATCTAGGATGGTAAGTTCTCGGTGAGTTTGAATGTACAAGCTGCAGACCCGAATGGATGTTTGACCTGGGGAGATACTATTGAAGAGGCCCTTAAAAATGCAAGAGAAGCTTTGGGATTATAAAGGAAAATAAATAGAATGAGTTGTATAAAAAGGCAAGACTTCTAAACTGATGAATTTGCTGCAATGAGCAAAAAGAAAGAAAGCAGGCTTGCCCCCTGCTTTCTTTCTTTAAACATCATTGGATCATGTACAAAAGAATTTCTTATTTATAATATACCATAACTTTAGAAAAATATACAATGTTTTATAGATAATAAATAAACTTGGATATAGAAGCTTTATAAAGATTAGAGTGGTTATATTATGAGAATATGGATAATTGCAGACGAATCTAAAGCTTAACAAGTGAAGGGAAGCATGGTGTAGAAATGCTTCCCTTCACTTGTTATAGAAGAATTAGCAGTAATCTATCTGGTATAGATGGAAATACTAATGAAAGAAAGGAGAATTGCTATGAAAATCAGTGGAATAAAGGATATTACCTATGAAGGAAATTCGGTTGATATAAACCTAGGTGTTATTTTTGACGAAGAAACTATGGTACGGTGGAACTTGATTGAGCCGATTATTCAAGTAGTATATAATACCGATGGACAAATTGCATGGGATTATATGGAGTTAATAGATCAAGGTATGATTGTACATGCCTTTGAATTTGATGAAAAAGAAAGGAAACAGATAGAAAAATATCTTAGAGAACGCCATATTACAGAAAAAATCGAAAAAAAGCTATAATACTAGAAAATTGGTAGTAATTTAAAGAAACTGCCAATTTTCTAGTATTTTTTTCGACAATAGGGCTTTAATTATCAGAAAGTGTTGAATATTCACTATTTCCAAGGCAATGTTATTATTGAATACCTATATTTCTAAATAGGGTTCTCTATATCTCTATTCTGGGATATAATGATGAATAGATCAATAAAATGAGGTGAAAAAATGTGGACATTGTTAACGCCCAAATGTTATGCTGATTCTATATTTCAAATAGATTTATCTCTTTTAAAACAAAAAAATATTCGAGGATTGATTATTGATATTGATAACACCCTGGTAGAGTGGGATCAAAAATATGCCAGTGAGAAAGTAAAAGATTGGCTTATGAAGCTTCAGGATTTAGGATTTTCTATTTGTTTGGTTTCCAACAATACAGTTGATCGGGTAGTAAAATTTAACGAAGAACTTCAACTGCCTGCTATACACAGAGCAAGAAAACCCCGTAGAGGACCCTTTAATAAAGCCATGCAATGGATGGGAACCACTCCAGATACTACTGCTGTAATCGGGGATCAACTGTTTACGGATATTCTGGGTGGAAATCGTTTGGGAATATTTACTATATTGGTTATTCCTATAGAAGGACAGGAATTTTGGTGGACGACCTTAGTTAGAAAAGTAGAGCGCCATGTGCTAAAAATTGTTCTGCAAGAATCTTTGAAAAGGTCTGTATAGTGAGCTTAATTGATAAGGGAAATAGTCTTAGATGAAAATAATGCATTATTTTTATCTAAGACTATTTTGTAGAAATTTCTCTAAAAGAACCTTATTAAAAATTAAACATTAAAAATAACATAAAATTTATAATTTGTGGTTTACAAAGGAAAAAAAAGGATATAAAATTTAGGTAGAGGAAAGAGCACAAGATTACACGGGAATAGAGTACTATTTTTTTTAGCCCTCGAATAGGACTATGGAACTAGATTTTGCATTTGTAAATAGGACATAGGAACTACAGCTATAGATGGACGCCTTATGCTGTAGGGATGTAGTGGCGTAACCGGCTAGCAATATAATGAGATATTGTTGGCTTTTTTAATACTTTTTTAATGTAAATATAACTTTGGAGCGATAAGAATGATTAACAAAAATATGCGTCTTGGAGATTTACTAATCCAATCTGGATTAATAACGAATAAAGAATTAGAAAGAATCCTTGAATTACAAAGAAAAAATGGAAAAAAATTAGGAGAGTTGATGATCGATGAGGGACTTTTAACAGAAAGGCAGATTATTGAAGTCCTTGAATTTCAGTTGGGGATACCCCATATGGATTTAAATAAATATTATGTCAATCCGGATGCTCCTAAAAAAATTAGCGAAAATCTTGCAAGAAAACATCTTGCAATTCCTATTAATCTTATCCGGGACAAGCTTATTGTAGCAATGGCTGACCCTTTAAACCTGCTGGCCATTGATGATATCAAACTGGTAACAGGTTTAGATGTTGATGTAGTGATTTCAAGTAAAAATGAGATATTAAATGCAATCAATAAATATTATGACAATAAAGAAGTCGCTGAGAAAGCTATTGAAGAATTTGAAATCATGCATGCATTAGAAGGAATTCGGGAAGAAGAAAATAGTTTACAGCATGATATCAATAATGCTCCCGTGGTAAAGCTTGTGAATTCTTTTATTAGTCAAGCTGTAAAATCTAAGGCTAGTGATATACATATTGAACCCTTTGAAAAATATGTTCGCATCCGTTTTCGAATTGATGGGGAATTGAAAGAAATTATGACCCCTGCAAAATCCACCCATTCTGCCATTGTCACACGGATTAAGATCATAGGTAAGCTAGATATATCTGAAAAAAGAGTTCCTCAGGATGGACGGGTTGAAGTAATGATTGAGAATAGGCGTGTTGACATGCGTATTTCTGTATTGCCAACGGTTTATGGAGAAAAAATTGTAATTCGACTTCTTGATCAAAGTAATTTGGTTGTAAAAAAAGAAGAATTGGGATTTATAGAGCAAAATCTAAGATTATTTGACAAAATTATCAAGTATCCGGAAGGGATTATTTTGGTTACAGGACCTACGGGCAGTGGAAAAACTACCACCCTTTATACGGTACTAAAGGAACTAAATCAGATCAATAAAAATATTATTACCGTAGAAGACCCTGTAGAATACAAGTTGGATGGGATTAATCAAGTCCAAGTAAATCTTAAGGCAGGACTGACCTTTGCCTTAGGCCTACGCTCTATACTCCGACAAGATCCAGATATTGTAATGGTAGGAGAAATTAGGGATATTGATACGGCGCAGATTGCCATACGGGCTGCGATTACAGGACATTTGGTTTTAAGTACGTTACATACCAATGACACGGCAAGTTCTATCTCCCGGCTAATGGATATGGGAATTGACAATTATCTTGTTTCCTCCGGTGTAGTGGGAATCATTGCCCAACGCCTTGTAAAGAAAATTTGCAGCCATTGTAAAATGGCCTATGAAGCCGATAGTGCAGAAAGACAGATTTTAAATGTTGAAGAATCTATAGGGCTTTATAAGGGAAGGGGTTGTAACGCTTGTAACCACACTGGGTACTCTGGCAGGACAGCCATCCATGAAATCATGACTATAAATCGAGAGATACGAAGCTTGATCAATCAAAATGCAGACATCGATATTATTAAGGATAAGGCTGTAGAAAATGGTATGTTGACACTATACCACTCCTGTAAATTATTGGTACTAAATGGAACCACTACTATGGATGAACTTGTGCGCGTAACCTATAGTGTTGATTTGTAGATAAGATGAATCTGTTCTAAGAGGTGAGTTATGTGGATGTATTAGAACTGTTAACGAAAACCATTGAAGCAAAGGCTTCTGATTTACATATAACTGTTGGTTCGCCCCCTATTATTCGGGTTAATGGGAAACTAATTGCCATAGGGGATGTCAAATTGATGCCCGATGATACCAAAGGCATTGTCCATCAGATGATGACACCAGAGCAAATTATACAATTTAAGGACAAGGGAGAGCTGGATTTTTCTTTTTCAAATCCAGGATTGGGAAGATTTAGGGTGAATGTATATAAACAGAGGGGAACCTGTAGTATGGCCCTTCGAGTGGTAACCCTTCAAATTCCCACTATGGAAGAGCTGGGACTTCCTCCTGTGATGAAAGAATTGGCTCAAAAGAAGAGGGGGTTGATCCTGGTTACGGGTCCCACGGGCAGCGGCAAATCTACCACTTTGGCTTCTATGATTGATTATATGAATCAAAATAGAACAGAACATATTCTAACCCTAGAAGATCCCATAGAATATTTACATAAACACAGTAAAAGTGTAGTCAATCAAAGGGAAATTGGCAATGATTCCTTTAGTTTTGCCAATGCCCTTCGGGCTGCACTCAGGCAAGATCCCGATGTGATTTTGGTAGGGGAGATGCGGGATCTGGAAACCATCAGCATTGCTGTCACTGCTGCGGAAACAGGACATCTTGTATTGTCTACCCTACATACCATCGGCGCTGCAAAAACCATCGATAGGATTATCGATGTGTTTCCGCCCCATCAACAGCAGCAAATAAAGGTACAGCTATCCTCTGTATTGGAGGGGGTAATTTCCCAACAGCTTTTGCCGAAAGCCGATGGTTCTGGTCGAATAGCTGCCTTTGAAGTTATGATAACCAATCCAGCCATCCGCAACCTGATTCGTGAAGGCAAGACACACCAAATGCAAACCAGCATACAAACCGGCGGAAAATCAGGTATGCAAACTATGGATGCTTCTTTAATAAATCTATTTCAACGAAGGCTGATTTCTCGAAACGCATTAGAAAAATATGCAGTTGATTATGAGATGATCAGTCGACAGATAGCTATCACAACGTTATAAAAATTTGACATCCCTAGGAAGGTGGTGGATGATTGGCAACAGTTTATAAATATAAGGCAATTACAAGTACAGGAAAACGGATAGAGGGCACATTTTCTGCAAATTCAAAAAATGCAGTAATCCGGATGCTTCGTGACCAGCAACAGCGTCCTATACGAATCGAGGAGGAAAAAAGCAAATCAAAAGATATATCCGAGATACAGCTTTTTAAACCGAAGGTAAAAGGGAAGGATCTAGCTATCTTTTGTAAACAGTTCTATACCATGATCAATGCAGGAATGTCTTTAACCAATTCTCTTGAGGTACTAATGGATCAAACTCAGAATAAGGCCTTAAGAACAGTCATTGAAGATATGAATATTAAGGTTCAAAAGGGATCCATATTATCAGAAACTATGATCCAGCATAAAAACGTATTTCCACCGATTCTAATTAGCATGATACAAGCTGGTGAGATGACAGGAACCCTAGATGAAGTTTTAGGAAGAATGAGTGAGCATTTTGAAAAGGAAAATAAAATCAACGGTAAGATAAAGGGGGCTATGATCTATCCTGTGGTTTTGGGCGTGGTCGCTGTTGGTGTCGTTGTGTTTCTTCTCGTTTTTATCATGCCCACATTTATTTCTATGTTCACTTCTTCTGGTGTAGAGTTGCCGCTGCCTACAAAAATGATTCTTGGACTTAGTACTGCTTTAACAAACTTTTGGTATTTATTTTTAGCAGGGATTGTTGGAATGATTTTTCTTTTTAATCAGATGCTCAAAACAAATAGTGGGAAAAGGCTCTATGATCAATTGAAGTTTAAGATACCAATTGTAAAAGGTTCCATGACCAAAATTGTGACTTCTAGGTTTACAAGAACACTATCATCCTTGTTATCCAGCGGTATTCCCATTATTTCTGCCCTGGAGGCAGCAGGGAATGTGACCAATAATAAGGTGATTACTGATGGGATAGAAATGGTAGTGGAAGACATACGAAAGGGGGTTAGCTTAGCCGTATTATTAAAAAAAATGAAAGTATTTCCACCGATGATGATCTCTATGGTCAGCATCGGAGAAGAATCTGGTTCTCTAGATGAAATGCTTTCAAAAACTGCTGACTTTTATGATCAGGAATTAGAAGATGCTATCCAGCAAATGGTGGCCATGCTGGAACCACTGATGATTGTAGTCATGGCAATGGTGATAGGATTTATAGTTGTTGCCATGATGTTGCCCATGTTTGATATGATTCAAACCATGTAATCATACATAATTCATGTTGTTTAATTCAAAGGGGGAAAAAAAATGATAAGGTTTTTTAGTAAAAAAATTAAAAACAAAAAGGGTTTTACATTGATTGAGCTAGTTGTTGTTATTGCTATTTTAGGTATTTTAGCAGGGATAGCCGTACCAAGATTTAGCAATGTATCGGCAGATGCTCAAAAAACTGCAGATGAGGCAACTGCCAGAACTATTGCAAGTGCAGTTACAATGGCTGCTGTTGCTAAAAACCCGGCTGGACAGCCTACTGATAGTGAAATTAACAATTTTTTAAATGACATTAAAGTAGGAGTAACTACAACTGGTGCAGCACATGCAACTGCTGATTGGACCGTTGCTTTTACTGACACCACAACAACGGAGTTTAAAATATTTAAAAAGGGCGAGTCTGCAGCAATTTATCCAAAATAATAAGGTGTATTGTAAAGGAAGATTTATTAGCTTCAACTTACACGGGGACATCACAGTCCCCGTTGTAATATTTTATGATTTTAGTGCCATGTGATGCTTAACTTATTGAATATTACTTGAGAGGATTTGAATTTACTTGATAGTTATAGTTTTGGTACTAGGGTTTTTAATAGGCTCTTTTTTAAATGTGTGCATACTTAGAATACCTAAAAAACAATCCATTGTGTATCCACCATCCCATTGCACAAATTGCAATAGGTTTTTAAAGCCATTGGATTTGATTCCCATTTTTAGCTATATGTTGTTAAAAGGAAGATGCAGATATTGTGGAGATAGAGTTGCAATACGATATCCATTGGTAGAGTTATTAACAGGAATAATTTTTTTATCATTGTATTTAAAATATGGCTTTAGCATTTCCTATATATTTCTTGTTTCCTTATCGAGTATCTTAATATGTATTACCTTTATTGACTATGATCACCAAATCATCCCTGATGAATTGCTTCTTTTGGGATCTGTTTTGGCCTTATTATATAAACTGAGCACATACTTTTTTAATGGTCAACCCATACAGTTACTAAATGACATATGGGGATTGTTATTAGGTGGGGGATTCTTTTTTTTGATTGCTGTGATCTCCAATGGGGGCATGGGTGGCGGCGATATTAAAATGATGGCTATGCTGGGGTTTTGGTTTGGATGGAGAAATATTATTTTGATTGCTTTATTGGCTTTTATCATAGGCAGTATTCTTTCAGTCATATTGCTTGCCTTTAAATTAAAAACTAGAAAAGATACAATTCCTTTTGGTCCTTTTATTGCAATAGCAACAATTACTGTGATACTTTATGGAGAGCTTATTTTAGGTTGGTATATGAAGCATTTTCTATAGCAATTGCTAAAATTTAAGCTGAATATGGAGAGATGATCTATGAAAATACTGGCATTGCTAGATTCTGCTAAAAAGATAGGGGCTTCAGATATTCATATTGTCGCTGAAAAACCGCCTTTTATTCGCTTGAATGGGGTATTAACCCCTCTAAATTCTTCTGTGATTACGAATGAAGATATACTTGAGATGACAAAGCAACTATTAGATGATGAGCAATATAAAAGATTCAACGAGTATGGACAAATTGATATTTCCTATCAAATACCAGACGAAGGGGTTTTTCGTACAAACATTTACAGATATAGTGGTTTAATTGGTATAGCTTGTAGAATCATTAGTGATGCAATTCCTACCATTCAGTCTTTAAGATTACCTGAAATCGTAAAAACCTTGTCACGGCGTTCTTCAGGCCTTATTCTAGTAACGGGACCTACGGGTAGTGGAAAATCAACTACAATAGCAGCAATGATTGATTTGATTAATGAAGAAAAACAGTGTCATATTTTAACTATTGAGGATCCTATAGAGTATGTTCATAAACATAATAAAAGTGTAATAACACAAAGAGAAATTAGAAGAGATTGCCCTAGTTTCTCAGAAGCATTACGTTCAGGTCTTAGGCAAGATCCTGATGTCATAATGGTTGGAGAAATGAGAGATTTAGAAACCATATCCACTGCAGTTACTGCTGCTGAAACAGGGCATTTAGTGCTGGCTTCATTACATACAAGAAACGCAGTACAAACCATAGAAAGGATTATTGATGTATTCCCAGCAAATCAACAACAACAGATTCGAGTACAATTGGCTAACTCATTAACAGGAATTATTTCTCAGCTCTTGTTGCCAAGAAAAGATAACAATGGGAGAGTGGTTTTGGTAGAAAGTTTGATTGTAACACCTGCTGTAAGAAACATAGTACGTGAAAGCAAAATGCATCAGCTATATTCACTGATGCAAACGGGGAAAAAGAGTGGCATGCAGACTATGGATAATCATTTAAAATTATTATATGAGGATAATATAATCTCAGAAGATATTTTATTAGAGTATGCCCTAGATCAAGAAAATATGCAAAAGATAATTAATGCAAGTAGATAGCCTATGCTTATTAGTGATTGAAATAGATTGACTAAGAGGTTGATATATGAAACTTTTAAAAAACGAAAAAGGTTCTTCATTGATTTTAATTTTAATGATTATGATGGTTATAGTTATTTTGTCTACGGCAGTATTGCAGCTTACCTCCACAGAGCTGCTACAGGTATCTATTGAAGAAAAATCAAAAAGGGCTTATTATCTAGCAAGAGCTGGGGCAGAAGCAGCCGTTTCAGCTTGGCTCCAAGAGGCAGCATCCAATAAACCAGAGGGTGCACTAAAAAGAGTATATCTCAATCTAGACACAGATACATTTCAACTAAATAAACCTACTGCCTGTGGGGGATATTTTGATGTGACTATTGAGAAAATAGACGAGCCGGGAAGTGAACGCCATGGATTTACACAAATCACTTCTACAGGAACTGTGGATAATTACTCTCGTACTGTTCGCATCATCACTTACCCCTTTGCCTATGGCCTTGATTTGGGATGGTACAATGAAGCTGGTAAAATAGGTGAATACCATAATAAGGAATTCGATGAAGAGTTCGTTTATTTGTCATTGAATCAAAATAAGATTTTTACTTGTGAAGACAAAGCAGAGTATAATGGTTCCTTTGGCGCAAAGCAGATAGTTTTGGGGAGTCCCATTAAAATAGATTTAGGAGCTTTAAATAATCAAGGATATCGATATGAGCCAGTATATAATAAGACTTTTACTGTAAGTGCTGAGAGTATTTATTTTGACAATATAGAAATAAGCTATTGTCCTGAAACCAGATATTCTCATTGGTTTTATGGTTCTTGGACTAGAACGCAACGCAACGGAAGACTTATTTTGAAAGTTCCAGAAGAACTTGCTGGTATTCCATATACTGAGGTGCCAGGTGGAACTTTTAACACTAAATATGGAAAGGTTTATTTCGATGGAGAAAAAATAGTACGACAAAATTATAAATGGAATGCAAGTTGGATCCTTCTCTTGGGTTTTTATGATTTTCGCATAGAAATTAATGGTAGTCCAACTCAGATCAGCTATAAAGGCAAAACACTTGCCGGAAATGCCTATTATTTTAAAGATGGCACGGATCTCTTAAATATTAAAGAAGGAGATTTGATCCCCATAATAGATAATACGGAAAGGCCAAAACTCAAGGGGATAAAGCCTTATTATTGGGAATAAATTACAGATTGTCTTGGAGGATAGGATGGATGCTTAAAGCAATAAAAACCAAAGATACACAAAAAGGACTAACATTGATTGAAGTTTTGGTATCATTAACTATATTATCTATCCTGATTATATTTTTTTTGCCGATTATGACAGGGAATTTTTTGCGTATTATTATGGCTGGGAAAAATAGTCATAATCTTTTTCAAGCCCAGAGTATTATGGAAACAAGAATTAACGATGAAACCGCTTTTAAAGGAGCAAAATTACCGATTGTTGTTGAAAAGAGTGGGGTTGTTGTATATAATAGAACGATTTCAGGAGGAATCGTAGAAGCTGATCAACTTAAAACATTTATTCCATTTATTCCTACAGCTGAATTAGAACCGAGAATCGTTGATGAAGGCTATTCCCTTGGCGAAGGCACTATCAATGTTACAGGAGAAAACACAAACTTTAAAGCTGGATCTAGCACTATAAAAATATCAAATGATACAGGATATAGTTATAGTCCAAGCTTAACAGTAGCTAGTACTACTAAAGCTAGCTTTAACTTGCCCAGTGGTGTGAATCGATTGACCAATGCTGGTTCTGAATATATAATAACCATTACTACGGGGAATGAAGTTGTTAGAGGCAAAATTAAAGTACGGTTACCCTACTTTGTTACAATAAACGGATCTCATTTAGACGGCAATAAATCCTTGGAGGTTTCTAGGAGCATTCTGTATCGAGAAAATTCAAAACTAAATATAGGAAAAATCACTAATCTTTTCTGGGAAAATCAGCGTTTTATTGCTGTTGGCAAGCATAGCAGTACGGAAGAAGGTATTTTATATATCATGGAAGAGGGTTATGATTGGACTCCAAAATCAACTGGTGTTTATCAAAAACTCAACGGATTGGCCTATAATGGTCAAAAATTTGTTGTTGTGGGGGATCGGGGAACTATAATAACTTCTGATGATGGAAATCACTGGACTCCAGTATCCGGGAGCCGTATTCCAAATGAAGCTTCCAATAGGAACCTTAATGCTGTCTCTTGGGGATCTATATTGGGAGAAGATGGTACTACAACTGAATACTTTATAGCGGTGGGTGATAAGTATATTGATACGCCACCAGCTGGATCTAATCCTGATCATGATTTTGGGATTATCCTTATTTCTAAGGATGGTTTGGAATGGAATAAAGTAGATTTTCCTATTAAAGCATCAACAGGAGATATATCATTAGATGCCTTTGATTATAGGAACCTTAAAGCTGTGACCCATAGCTCTGATAAATTTATAGCCGTAGGAGAAAGAGGAAGTATTTTGATATTATCCATGAATAACAGCAATCTAGAAGTTTCTTCTTTAAAAACTACTATTACTAGTGATTTGAACGCAATTATTTTTGCTAATAACAGATTTGTTACAGTAGGAAATAATGGAACAATTAAAATATGTGAAGATGGAAAAGCAAATAATTGGGACGATTGGTTCAGTCCTACTATTGTATCGGGTAGCAATAAAAATAGGGCCATGTATGATATTACAGGGAATGGGATGCTCGATAGTCAAAAATTTACCGCTGTAGGGGATCGGGTAATTGCTACATCTCCTGATGGAATTAACTGGTCTTTAAAAGATATTACTGGAAATATATTATGGGGTATTGTTGCACGTGAATAATTTTAGGGAGGTTTTTTATGAAGCCTTTTATCATAAATAAAAAGGGGTTTACCC
>JBFNEZ010000117.1:0-12207 GCA_040797825.1 Thermotaleaceae bacterium
GGTAAATACAACGAAAGTTGAAGGAGTCAAGTGTAAAAGCCGGCATGACCGGATTTTGGCATATATTAAGCAATTCTTTTTAAATAATCAGGATGTTTCAATTTTAAGGAACCATATTTTTCATTAACTAATTGGTGCATAAGTTTCTTTGAAGAGTTGCTACCATAATAGGTTTTAAGGCTAGCTACTTTTTTCGTATAAGATGAATGACTACTTGAAGGAGAAATTAACAGATTATCAAGTAAATGCACCAACAAATTTACTATGATACTATTACCCGCCATTTTATATAGTTGACTGTTGGATCTATCTCTATTTTGGTAAAAGGTTTTATTGAGAATATACTTGGCTTTGTAAAAATCTACATCATCAAAGCCCATAAGCCTCCAACATTCTAATGGGGTGAGCGTTCTAATTTTATATTCTTGTGCGGGATAATTTTCACAATCCTTATAGGAATCGTTTGTTACTGAGTTGCTACTATCGTGCCTATTACCATTCGTCACAATTTTAGGTTGCTTACTGGCAACTAAAGTGGGGCTTATACCTTCAGGAGCATATACTCTTTTGATAAAATCATGACCACTTATATCTAATTTCCCTACTTGGATGATTCCTGTTCGCAGACCACGATTATCAAACCCCTTGTAATAATTAGCATCTAGGCAACTTGAGACTCCATCCTTTTTTAATTTTAGTTTGTTGTAACTAATTAAGACCCCATGACGATCTTGTCCTGTTAATGTAAACATAGGCTCATTTTCATCCTTGAACCTTCTACCATTCTGTCTTTTATTGGATCTTTCAGGAGTAATGCAGGGATGTACTTTAACGGTGCAAAATTCCCTAGAATGTTCGAAAGATTTGTTATTCGCCTGAAGGGTATGGCTAGCTTTTAATGCGTAAACTGGATCTAAATCTTTAAGCAAAGCGCTAGTCTTTTCTTCACTAATATAAAATTTTTCATCCACCTCAGTTTCTAACATATCTATCAATTTTAAGTTGTTAGTAAATTCTTCAGGAAACTTAAAACCCCTATCTACATCTTTTCTTACACTAACAATAAAAACTCTTTCTCTGTTTTGTGGAACACCAAAAACCTTGCCATTTAACACTCTCCAATAATTAACATAACCCATTTCTTCTAGCCTTTGCAGCAATTTTTCAAAATCTTCTTTATGACGTTTGCCTACTAAATTTTTAACGTTTTCTGCAATAGCATAATCAGGCCTTTTTTCATCAATAATATTTAAGGCATAATATAAAAGGCCTGAGCGGGTACCTTCTTTAATGCCTGCTTGTTTGCCTGCAGTGGATATGTCTTGACAGGGGAATCCATAAGTTACAAGATTAAAGTCTTGCAGGGTTTTTGGATTTATTTTAGATATGTCGCCTAAATTTAAGTTTTCGCTAACGTTATGGATAAAAGAATAAACCTTACTAGCGTATTTATCAATCTCACAGTAATTAACTATCTCAAAAGGTATACCTAGCTTTATTAAAGCTTTTTCAAAGGCACCTATACCCGAAAAAAGGCTTAGTAATTTGATAGTAGTACAGTTCTCTGAATTGCTTAAGGGTGATAGTTGTTTTGCTAACATATTATTCATCTCCTCCAACTTATAAAAATAAGTTTAGAGATGAAAGCCGAAAGTTTGAGTAGAAAGATGTTTTGAAAAGGGCTAGCTAATAGTCCAATGTTGCCCCAAAGATTGCAAGAGAGAATCGATATTATAAGCAGATTGAATATTGATATACTCTTCTACTTTTAAGGCATTACGCTTCTTTTGGGGAATCTTAAAAGAGAAAGAATTGCATGTAACCCCAAAATTTTTTTCAATCGAATGACCATATACTAGGCATGAAGGCTGGTTGTTTATCATCTTTGATTGTTGCAGACAATTTTTACAACATTGAAGAGTAGTATCTTTAAGGATATTATTCCACACTTCGTGAGGACGTAATTGAAAGCTATCTTCCCTTTCTAATAGGACAATAGATTCTATTTTTGCTAAAGAAAGTAAAAACATCCTCTCTGTTTCAATATGAATTTTTTCCAAATCTCCTTCTTCTATTTCAATTTCATAATCAGAATCAGTAGGATTAGCGGCATAGTTGTTGTCTATGATGCCTTTTCTAGAATCATAAACCATTACATTTAATCCCCTACCTAAAGCTTTCATACTTTCTTTTCTAGCTATAAATAGTCGATGATACCATTCATCTAAACTGTCCTCAGCATCGAAGTATTCGTCTCCTACGATGATACTAACAAGCCCTCGAATCGAGGTAGCTTCTGCTACTAAACCATTATCTAATACAATAATCAAAGGCATAGTTGGAGCTACTGTAGCTTCTAAATTATTTGGATCTCGTATGATTCTGCGTTGAGCTAAAATATCTATTTTCATTTCATTGGTCACATCCTTTGTAGAGTTATGGATTTGTAATATATAGTCAAATATCTGTATATCCTATATTGTTTTTACTTGGACAGTACAATTAGAAAGCCCATCGATTTTTTCCAAAAACCTTCAGTATCGCATCTTTATCTTTCTTTCTAGAAAATATAATATCAACAAAGCTTCTAGCTAGAGAATCATCTCTTCTCCTTTCCATAGGGGTATCCCGTAAGATTTGGCCACGTCTTTTTGTTGTTTCAGAGACACTTCCCCTGGTTCTTGCTTTTTGTGCTGCAATGATTACCCCATTGGCGATTTTAACATTTGCTTGGATTTGTGCAGGATTTAGGGAACCATTAAAGTATCTAAATTCTACAGTATTTGGCTTGTTGCTTTGGTAGATATTTGTTAGATTAATTCCATAATATCGATTATGATTAGATGCCCTCATGGCCAAAGTATCAACATCATTACGATTTTCTAATGAAAATCTTGAAACTGTAGTACTTCTAGCATTTTGTTGGAAGGACTGGGCATACCGACCGCTATTGGATCTAATTTGCCCTAGATCACCTCCAGCTAAACGATAAAGAACTTCTTCAAACCCGCCGATGGTTCTAAAAAATCTCTTCCACCGCTGCCTAGCCGTATTTAAAGGTTCTATTCCCACATGTATATGTCCACCACATTGTTGGTTAATGCTGGCACCGTGTCTTTTAGCAACTTCACAGATTTTTTCAATGGTTCTCCAGGTTTCGGGAGTATCAGTTAATACAGGAGAAACCAGTTCACCACCACCACTTCCAGAGCTAACAGTTCCGTCCCTTTCTAGTCTCCATTTTCCTGGTACTCCAGTAGAGTGATAGGGGAGCCTCCTGTCATGGGAGCAAATCCCCAATTGATATAGCTCTCTAGCAATGGCATCAGCGTTTCCACCAACAAATTCTAGCTCTATCCCAAAGGTGTTTCTACTGCTATTTAAAACATTTTCATATTCATAGGGAAGCTCCTCTTGTTGTGCATGGGCTAGTAACCTTTCAAAGTCCTCCTGGTTATTTTCATCGCTATAGAAAAAGCCATCGTCTTCTTCCAACCCTTCTAAAGCCTGCCTATTGGCTTCATCTACGCTATCTATTCTAATTAATTGTTCACTGGTCTCAGAAAGATCCGCCAATTGGCCGGCAGGTGTGTTTAAGGAAATGGTTTCCCTAACTTGGCCTAATGCCTGATGTACTGCATCGATATGTCTACAGCGGGCGTTTCTTACACGATGATGAATGCAGTTGCATGTGTTGTCCTCGTAATCTACAGAATAGCTTCTGTCTCCAGATAAGACACGAGCTCTTCCAATATCTTCAGAATCAAATTCAACACGTAGGGTTTCCTGCTGCCTTCTAGTATTTGAATAGGATGAAACATCAATGCTACTGGCTTGTTGAAGTCTAGTAGCTAATCTTTGAGCCATTTCAAGAACAGCATTTCTTGAAGAGTTACCTGATTCAACCGTAGCTTGAAAACTATCTTCAGAATTGCTGGCGACGGTGCCTGTTCTTCTTGCTTTGGGCATGTTTCTATACACCTCCTAGTCTTTTTCAGTCTGTATTTCTTTAAATAGAGTTTTATAGGTATTATTAAAATACATTACATTCTGTAAAAGTAACTCGTCGAAGGATAAATCAGATCTCGCCTTCCTGGTCTCGGATGAAATTCCACGTCTACTCTGTACAAAAGCAGATTGATTAAGAATATGGAGTTTTTGGCCCCTGGAAGCTTTAAATATTTCCTCAATCTTATTTCTTGAAACAGCGCCTACAATGAGAATGTTTGTATCTTTAGATATATTTTTACATAAGTATCTAAAACCTAAAATGTAGGATTTCCATAAATCAGATGCCTTTAATGCTACATCCACCACTTGAAAGGAAAAGGCTATTGTCTTAACGTTGAAAGCTTTGATGGCAGAGCACCATCTTTCTAGGTCGGATTTATTGTACCAGGAAACATCTAAAATAGCTGGTAATCCTATGTCAAGCATTTCGTTATAGACTATAGAAGTTCGCTTCATGTTATATAGATGATCCACCCGTGGAGCATCCTCATAGACACTAAAATTTGGTGAAATGATGCCGGAAAAGTTCATCTTTTTCAGGTCAGAATAAATCGCTTGTCTATTATCCCAAAATCCTTCCAGGGTTCTATCTGGTACATAAAATTGTAGAATCCCTTCTGTTTTTTCATCAATATTTAGAGCTGCTGTAAAACCTTTTTGCAAGTAGCTGTTATTTATTTTCTCTCCATTACGAGCAAACATATTGCCTCCATGGATGCCCACAACCGGCATAAGATTATGCTGGGGCTTTATTTTCAAACGGTCCGGCAAAATAGGGATATGTACTGGGAAAGAAAGCTTTCTATTCTGCTGCAGATTTAATTTTGCCCCGCCAATAGACATAAGATATGCAGCTGCAGCTGGCCTTTTAAAACATAAAGAAAAACAAATATCGCAACCACCTTTACATAAAGAAGCTTCGCATAGGGAGCAACCACCACAATCTTCGTAAAGCAAGCATTGACTGCATCTTCTGCCACATAATCCTTTCATTACTCCACATCCTTACCTGGATCATCGGTGTAATATGTAAAGGTAATCTTACCCACTTGCAAAGCAGCTTTTTTGATTGCAACTGCATCTTCCTTGGAAACATCAATGTCTTGCAAAAGTTCTATTTCTCGGATATACCTTCTTGAAAGGTTTAGGAAGCCAGTTATTTCGGGTAGATATAGATGTCTTTTTTTCTCTTCTATATTTGAGTTCATAAAATAAGCATCCTTTCATATATTAATAAACTGATTAGATATAAAGAAAAGCACTGGGGGATTCAGCGCTTTTCTTTCCATCTAAAAGCTTCAGGGGGCCATAGATAGTTTTATGGTAAGGTGCACTTCTTAAGTAACACCATGGCCAACATGATAATTGGTTATAATAAGTTCTTTGTATTTGCCACGAGCTTCGTTATCCTTTGCTACTGAGTAGTGTACCTCTGTTTCAATGATATTAAAATCTTTATACCACTCTCGCACCTTCTCGTGATCATTAATGGTAAGAAGAAATTTTCCTTCTGTTTTTTCTAAGCAAGCTCTGAGTTCTAAATGTTCTTTTTCGCCAAATCTGGCTGCATAGCCATCAGTTTCAAAATATGGTGGATCGCAAAAGTGAAAGGTATACTGTCTATCATATCTCTGAAAAATTTCTATGAAGTCAAGGTTTTCAATAAAGGTGTTTCTAAGCCTATTTTTTAAAGCTGTAAGGTGTTCTATCTGAAATATTTGAGGCGAAGGTCTTGTGTTTGTTCCATATCCAAAAGAAATACCTTTACTGGCAAAACTTTGGGAAAGGATATAGATATATCTTACAGCTCTTTGTATTTCTGTTAATGTAGATACTTTAGCTTCTTTTTTGTATTCAGTAAAAACATCTCTACTACAAACCTCGTACTGCAGTAATCTTTGTATCTCTTCTGAATGGTGTTTTAACATTTTAAACAGGTTCATAAGTTCCTGATCCACATCGTTAATTACTTCAACTTTGCTAGAGTCTTTGCCAAAATAAACCCAACCTGCGCCAAAGAAGGGCTCCGTATAACAAGTATGTTCAGGAATTAAACTAATAATCTGTTTTCTCAATCTGCTCTTCCCGCCCATCCTAGAAATTGGAGGTTTAAGCATAGTCATCATCTCTCCTTCAACTTTAAGATTCACTTTAAGTTGAAAGATGAATGGATATAAAATAAAGTTATGAAAGTTTTAGGTTAAGATGTTTTTTGAAGATTTAAAAGAGTTGTTACTCTCTTTTCTGCAGCCATGTAGTCTACAAGAGAAATATTGGTATCATTAGTCTTGTTTGTATAGGCTAGTATGGCCTTATGTAGCTCTGGAGAGTCTTCAAAATATACAATACTCCTATTACGGTCAACTTCTTTTTCTATATTTTGAATTTCAAAGTTTTTTGCCACTAGAAAAACGATTAAATCCTTGTCTGTCATCTTCTTAAGACCTTGGTTTTTCAATAAATTATCACCTCTCGTTTAGTTATTGGAACACCAGTTATTTACATTATAACCGAACGTACGTTCTGTGTAAATTTTACCAATTGTCCTTTGACATAAACTAGCTATCGAAAACTGCTTTTTTTGACAATATACATCTATATTCTTTAAATTTCTATCTTTCTTAGAACAAAATCAGTAGAAGGGGTAGTGGGAGCACCCTGAGGCCAAGTAGATTCTAATTTAAGTAATTTTGCTTTTTAATGTACTCTCGCTGTTCCAAAAACGGTCGTTATTGGTGCTTTCTCATTAGATTTAGATTTGCACCTAAAATCTAATAGTTGTGTGCTCCAAAATTATTACCAAAATCATATTCCTTTTATTGAATGTTTTTACCTATTATGGTACTATTATTTTATAATTTTGGTATTCATAGGGGGGTAGTCTTTATGTCACAGGAAATTATTCAAGTAGTAAAGGACAAACTCTATTTTATAACGAAAGAGACACTCATAAATTTTGTATCAAAAAAAGGACTTGTTGATAAAACCAATATTACTAAAGATACTGCTATGGAAGCTATATCAAATGTCCTTAATGAAGAATTGGCCTATGAGTTAATTGAAACTTTTAAAAGTATCATTGGCTTTAACTATTATGAAATTGAACAAAAGCTGAATATCACTAAGGCCGAACGAAAGAAATGGACTAAAAAAGGCTATCTAAATGTAGTGGGTACTTATTCGTCAAAAAGGGCATATGGGAAGTATTTGGATTGTCCTATATATGATCCTAGACAAATAATAAGTCTTACTGCTGCGGATATTCAAAGGTGGCGATTAGAAGCTAAACCACTCACGGAAAATCAAAGACAAGGAATCGAAAAGGCGAAAGCCACTTCCATAAAAAATAGAACTTGCATTGTTTGTGGTGATATCGTTCAACATAAGAATCTTTTAAAAGATGGATGGTGTGATGATTGCCTAAGTAGAGAGCATGCCTATGAACGTCGTCGGTTCTGGCTGGAACATAAGGATAACTATGTAATCCTAGATAATGAAACAACTGGTCTTGAAGATTATGATGAAATAGTAGAGATAGCTATTATTGATTTAAACGACAATGTCTTATTGAACACATTCGTCATGCCTACAGTCAATATATCAGAAGAAGCTGAAAGCGTACACGGTATCAGTCATGAACGTTTAGTTAAAGAAAATGCCCCAGGATGGGAAACGATATACCCTATGGTTAAGGAAATTCTTGAAAATAAAACTGTGTTAGCTTATAACGCAGAATTTGATGCTAGAATGATAAGACAATCTTGTAAGGCTGTAGGCATTAAGTCTGCTTCCATTAAATATGAATGTCTTATGCAAAATGTAATGCTTGCCTGGAACACAGATCAATATGTAAGCCTTAAACATGCTGCCGGTGAAAATTATCAAGATCATAGAGCATTAGGTGATTGCAGGCTTTGTCTTGATATTATTAGTAGAAACGAGATACATAGGAGGGTTTCGAATGATTAAAATAAGGCTGGAAGGTTTGTCAGATGAAATAAAGGGTTATATCGAACATTTGAAAAAGGGATAACGAGGTGCATAAAATATGAAATTTGGATATACAAGAGTTAGTAAAAACGATCAAAATTTGGATAGGCAGACAGATCAGCTCATCAAAGAAGGTTGTGAACGTTTATTTAAAGATAAAATAACAGGCATGAAAAAGGACAGACCCGAACTTAATAAAATGCTAGACCAATTAAGACCAGGCGATACAATAATAGTTACTGAATTAGCTCGTTTCGGAAGATCAGTCAAAGACTTACTGTACTTAACAGATCTAGTTAATCATAAAGGAGCCAATCTCAAAAGCCTTAAAGAGCCTTGGGCTGATACTACTACACCACAAGGTAGGATGCTTTTTATAATATTTGCCGGAATTAGTCAGTTTGAAAGGGATTTAATCAGTCAAAGAACTAGGGAAGGACTTGCCAGTGCTAGGGCACGTGGTCGCAAGGGCGGCCGTCCACCCAAAAATAGAAGTGATGTTGACCTGGCTTTAAAGATGTATGATAGTAAAGAATACTCTATTGCTGAAATTTCAAAAGCCGCAGGTGTTAGTAAAACGAGCCTGTACAGGTATGTAAAACAACGAGAGAAAAACTAATGTGAATCAAAGATATATTCGATAAAGACATTTCTTTTAAAGGGTTAATTCAAAAGAGCATACGCCTTTTAGTATGCTCTTGATTATTTTAATACTCAAAAATTCTTTTTATCTAATATAAAAAAGAATTTGTCATTTATGATAACATTCTATATGATATCTTTGAGATGTAAAATTAATCCTCCTGCCTGAACCTGATAATACCTTTTCAACTGAGTTTATATAATTTCTCATATCAACCTTATTTCAGCGCCAAATACCATAAATGATACAACAGAAAGTACAAGCAGACTCAAGGAGTATGCTTCTTCTATAACATTCCCAGATGTTGTACCGGTGCTCATGATTGGCAATCTTAATCTTGTACTCAAAATCTTGTGAATGGTTCTATATAGTACATACCTTTTAAATAGTTTATGCAAGCCTATTTTTTCAAAAATCATAGGAATACTAGATAAAGGCACACCTTCCTTAGTCAAAATATCAGCCAGATAAATGTGGCTAAAATATCCGATTATAAATGCCTGATTTAATTGAGGATAACCAATTTTTCTGGTGAGATAAGTTACTGCAGCTCCGAAAACCAGTAGGCCTTCCAAGGAATGAAAGAAGCTCCGATGAGGAAAAATGACTGCAGCTATAAACAGCCCGCCGATTATATATAACATCGGATCCTGGCTGTGATAGTAATTGTATCTCAGGATCCATAAGCTTACACCCCCATAGCTGATGACCATCAAGCTCCGCTTTAAAAGATTGCCGCCCTGGTTTATTATTGAAAGAACACCTTTATAAGCCTTGCCCAGGATCGGTATGTTTCTTAATTTCCTTTCCCCATTCTTGCCACTTATCCCAAGTAATAAAAAGAGAGCTGCAGCTCCATAGATAATCCAATTGATGTATGATCGAAGCTGTTGAATAGAGTATAGTGCTGAGTATATCTCTTCTCTTAAATAAAGGATAGTGATGCCGGTTCCGATGGTAAAAACCATCTTTAAGATGTTTCTTAGAAATTCTTCTCCTGAACCTATTGCTTTATTAGCTGTGCCGGTTATCGGGTTTAACTGATTGATCTTACTGTGTTGGCTGTCTGCATCCACCATCAACGCAGCAGCACCAGCAGCGCATGCAGCGGCGACTGTTATTTCCCCTCTCCCTCCGTGAATGAAAGGAATTTTAGAAAAATAAGGCAGGGTATTTACTAATATATAGCTTAAAACACCTATTTTAATATGCGCCTTGGCCATCATAGAAATCATCTCCCCTCCAGCTTGCTTTTTCGATAAATAACTCATAGATTAGCGGATCAAAGTTCTTTTTTTCTTCTGCTAAAATTTTCATTGCTTGTTCATGAGAAAATACAGTTTTATAAGGTCTATCCATTCGCAATGCATCATACACATCACAAATTCTTAGAATACGTCCTCCTTGGGAGATATCTTCACCTTTCTTCCTGAAGGGATATCCGGTTCCATCATAATTTTCATGATGATTTAATATGTAATTTATAACATTGCAATTTAGACCTAACTCAACACCTATTTTTACCCCTAAAGCTACATGTGCCTCTATTATTTCTCTTTCATATGCATTAAGCTTTGTAGGCTTGTTAAGAACTTCCTCCTCAATTTCTATCTTTCCAATATCATGAAATAGCCCTGCAGCAAATATATCTCCCTTATCCCTGATCTTCATGCCCAAAGCTTCAGAAATATCATAAGCCAGTGCTGCCACTCTATATCCATGCCATATTTCATCTAAAGAGATACTTCGCCTAGTACTTTTTTCAAATCCCTTTCTATAATCAGTTAACCTTTCCTGATAACCTGGCATAATTGTCATAAATCTTCTTCTCTCCCTTCTAAAATAAAATTTAAAGCCAAAAATAGAATTCTCCCTAAAGGATAATCGATACCTTTAGGGAGAAAGTCTTTATCTACTTATTTGTACATTTGTATCTCTAAATACATCACCGTAAATATATATTTCTTCTTCTACTGTGCAACCTAAGTTACTTTGTCCTCCTCCCACTACTTCAATGGTAAAAGGATACTTCCCATCAGGTGTTCTTGGAGGCATGGAGAAAAATCTTCCACTCCAGGTCTCGTTTAGTCCTGCAGGTGTGTATGTGATTTCTGGTAATTCATAGGTGACTGCATTGGTTCCATCTTTGGTTCTAACCATTTCAACCCTTTGTCCATTAGGCAAATTAGCGTAAACCTTAACATTTTTAAGCCTGTTTAAATAATTTGCACCCTTTAATGGAGCATCTTTTCTCATCCCATTAAAATATACATAGGGTCGTATTTCCCATCTGCCCCTAGTGGCGCTCCACCTTCCTAACTCCGAATAATCAATATCTACTTTAAGTTCAATACCATAACCGGATCGCGTTACTTTATTGGCAGAAATACCTTCTCTTTTAGAATAAGGAACAATCTCCCAACCACCTCTGCTGTTTTGGTTTTGCTGATTGGTATTGACAGTAACCTTCATTGTCATCGTCTCTTCATAATTAACGGTTTCATGAGCATAGATGGGCTTACTATCAGGTGGTGGAGTACTTCCTATTTGCCAGATGTATTCTACATTAAATCCGCCCCTGGCCACGCCATTATTGCAACTATTAGGGATAATAGTAGGGGTCGCATTTACCTGTACATTATAAATAGCTGTATTATTGTTTCTATTTATATCATTTACTTCCCTTTCTGGGTCAACAACCACCGATAACACCGCCGTTGTTGTGAAGCTGGGAGCTGTCCATGCAAAGGATCTAGTTACTGTGCTATTCCCTGAAAGAGAAATTCTCTCACTTTTTATGTTCTTACCGTTGACACGATAATAAACTAAAATATCCTCCAAATTCATATCAGAAGCGTTTTGTATATCTACCTGTGCTATTTGCCCACTGTTTGCCGGAACAGGAGTATTGTTACGTAGGTTTTTTGCAATTAAATCAATAGGACGATATACTTTTAAATCCATGGATAAAACATTATCTTCATAGGTGGTTTCTTCAAAATCCCTAGGCTCTCTCATATTGAGCTTTGCCTCAATAAAAACTTTGTCTAAATCATAATTATTAGGTAATGTATATTGGAATTTAACAGTGATGCCATCTTCGGGAATATCTATTTTAGCATAGTAGACCAGGTCTCCATTGATATAAAATTCCATAGGAATATTGTTTTGACTTTCCCCTGTGTAATTCACAACATCTACTGCTGCAACATATGTTTCTCCTCTGGAGAGCTTCTCCTCAGAATTTTCCATATTCATCAAAGCAAGGTTTTCCTCTTTTAAGGCACTGTATGCATGAATATTTCCTTTACTATCTCCAAAGATTAAATAGCCTCCTGCATAGGTTAGTGGCGTAAAGACTCCGCCTGATATATCCAAGGAATCAGTGGTAGTATATATACCCTCCTGTTGCATAATCCTAAAGCCATATTTAACAGGTATTGCTTTTTTAGAGCTTGCATTATATTGATCTAAATAGAACATATTAAGATTTTTATTTTTACCTCGATTTCCTACCAGGAATACTTCTCTATAAACAGATTCATGTATGTTTCCAAAATCAT
>JBFNEZ010000118.1:0-12150 GCA_040797825.1 Thermotaleaceae bacterium
AGAAATGTATAAGACCTTTTCAAAAGAATAGAAAAATAAATCTTAGAAACGAAAAAAGTAATCAACAGAATCACTTCCTGATCTTCGTTAAGGAAGTGATTTTGTTGTATAAAGATATAGAAAAAATTATTTAAAAGAAAAGGTTTTCCATAAAAAATGTCGAAATTATATATGGTAAAAACATTTTAGTTTACCATATATAGTCATCGCAACAGTCATTGCAAAGGAGGAATCTTATTTATGAAATGGTATTTAAATCTAAAAACAAGTTTTAAACTTATTTCAGCCTTTCTTGTGATATCTCTGTTAATTGGTGTAGTTGGGTTTATTGGACTTAAAAACATGGGAGAAATTAACAGTGGCATGAATAGGATGTATAATGATAGCCTTGCTCCTACGCAAAGCCTGATCAGCATCCAAAAAAATATTTATTCTCTCCGAATGAATTTCAATGCTCTACTCATGCAAGGGAATAGAATGAGTGTTGGAGAAGTAAAGAAATCGACAGAGCAATTAAGAAAACTCAATGATGAATTAATGGGCAGATATGCTGCAACCAACCTGACAGAGGATGGCCGGACAATTCTAGAACAATTTCAAAAAGAAATGGAAGGTTATAGAAAGAAACAGGATACTTATCTTTCTTTCATGGATGAAAATAGGATGGATGAAGCCATGATAGCATTTGAGGATTTGAAAATCACGGCAGAGACAGTACAGCAAACCCTCAATACATTGATGGTTTTAAATGAAAAAATGGCAGTAGATATTACAAATGAGGGAAGAACTATATATACGCGATCAGCTAAATCCATGACCAGTACTATTTTTATTTCGATTATTCTTGCTATTTTGCTAGGACTTATACTCTCCTTAATTATTACTAGACCGCTAAAACAAGGTTTAGCTTTCGCAAAGGCCATTGGAGAAGGAGATTTTACTCAACAGATAAATGTAGATAGAAAGGACGAGATTGGGCAGCTAATTTCCGTTCTTAATAAGGCAGTAGCAAATATCCAAGGACTACTAAAAGAAATACTGTCAAATTCTCTGGAGATGAGTGCTTCTGGAGAAGAACTGTCTAGCACAGTAGAGAATATACTGATACAGGTTCAAAACATAGATGCAGCTACAGAAGAGATCTCAAGAGGTACAGAAGATACCAGTGCCGCCCTGGAGGAAGTAAATGCTTCATCACAGGAGGTTTCTTCAACTTCTAACAATCTTGCTATTCAAGCAAAGGTAGGAAACCAGTCTTCAGAGCAAATCCTACAACGAGCTGAAGCGATGAAACAAGAGGCAGAACAATCAAGAAAAGTTGCTGAAAAAATTTATGAAGAGCAGCAATTGAAGATATTAGAAGCCATTGAAGAAAGTAAGATTGTACAAGAGATTGGAATTATGGCCAAGGGAATCTCGGCTATTTCAGAGCAGATCAACCTCCTATCCCTAAATGCCGCCATTGAGGCAGCGAGAGCTGGGGAGCATGGAAAGGGATTTGCCGTTGTTGCCGATGAAGTAAGAAAGTTGGCGGAGGAATCTTCTAAGATTGTTACAAATATTCAACATGTTGTGCAGCAAGTGTACAAAGCCGTAGATAATCTGTCTGGAAATTCCATGGAGGTATTAAAATTTATTGATGAAAAAGTAAATAAAGACTATGACACCCTTATAATAACGGGCGGTAAATATAGAGAAGATGCAGAATCTGTTGGGAAATTGACAAAAGATTTTACCCTTAGCATAGAACATATTGCCTCTACTATTCAGCAAGTTAGCGCTGCTATAGAGTCGGTTTCAGCTACTTCTGAAGAGACAACCAGTCGCTCTCACGAAATATCTAATAATGTTTCTCAGGTAGTAGAGGCTTTAGCAGAAGTAGCTACTTTATCACAAGCACAGGCTGCATTAACTGAAAAGTTGAATGAAAAAGTTCATAAATTTAAGGTCTAATCTATTATTACCACAGTATAGATTTCGTTTTATGATTGAATGGTAACAAACTGGGTAATTAAATAGATGATAAATAAATGATAAAGGAGGACCACAAATGGGACGAAAGGCAGTTGAAATTGCGAACTTAGATGTGGAGAAATTAATCCAAATGCTCAATGAAGCCTTAGCAGAAGAATGGCTTGCATACTATCAGTATTGGATTGGAGCAAGGCTTATGGAGGGACCCATGAGGAGTGAGATAGAACCAGAGCTCCTTTTACATGCTACTGAAGAGCTTGCTCATGCAGAGCTTATCGTTAATAGGATTCTGCAGCTGGGAGGGACACCTGTGCTGAATCCAGATCTATGGAGCAAATTGGCTCGATGTAAATATGAGGAACCTACGGATCCATATGTAGAAGCGATATTGCAGCAAAATTTAAGTGGAGAGAGATGTGCTATTCAGAGATATGAAGAAATTGCCAGCTATACCAATGGAAAGGACCATGCTACATATCAGATGGCAACAACGATCCTAAATGATGAGTTAGAGCATGAACACGATATTGAAGATTGGATTACAGATATTGAAAGATTAAAAGACGATATCAGACAAATAAGAATATAGCCCGATAAAACAGATGCTTTCTCTAAAGACAGAAAGTATCTGTTTTATTTTTACCTTATATTAAAGTATAGAGATTGCTTTAAGAATCATGTTTTATTGATATATTGAAACAGAAAGGACTGACCTCTCCGATAAAAACGAGGATCATAGATTCCTAGCTTTTCATCATCTTCTACAACTACTACAAAGGGAGCCCATTGCATCAATACGGCTGCCCTAGGGTTTCGCTCAAATAAAGGCTGCAAATCAGCATTTTCTTTAGAATATAAGGTGTTGCTGATTTTTTTGTCACTCCAAATTGTTTTATTATAAATATCAAAAATTTCCTCATTTTTGCCTACTACAGAAAAATGCCAAGGAATAAATTGGGCAGAGAGGGCAGACTTCTCATAGTAGGCCGTTGCTTCTTGATGAATGATGTGTCCTTGGATCCCCTGGACAGTCACGTGTACTAAAATCATTACCCACACAATTCGCCAAATTTTATGTTTTGGATAAGTTTTCTTAACTTTGGTAAGTATGAACCCTGTCAATAGAATTGTCCAGATTACAAAATCAACAATAGGAATATAGCCAAGACTTATCCTTAGAGAGGAAAAAGGCTCCAACAAACCAGTTCCCCATGCATTCAGAGAATCAGAGCCAATGTGAATAAAGACATTGATGAGGGCTAAATAAAATATTCTTTTGTCTTTTGTTTTACAAATTCTTGAACAAATAAAATATATTAAAAATGCCCATAGAGGAGCCATGAATATAGAGTGGCTAAGGCCCCTATGCCACATTTGATACATAACGCTGCCTATTTTTGTAAATCGTAGAAGAAAATCTATATCAGGAATCTGACTTCCTGCTACAGCAGCAAAAAGTAAAGACTTTTTTGTTTTAGTAGACATGTTATCTTTCTTAACAGCACCATAGGTTGCAAGTCCCAGTAAAGTATGGGTAATGGAATCCATAAGTATCTCCTTTCAAAGGCGTTATAGGAATAGATATACCAAATTATATTGGTTGCATCAACAACTAATTTTAGTATATACTAAAATTAGTTGTTGATGCAACCAATATATATTAGAGGTGGTATGAAAGTGGAATGTGAGATAAACCCTATTGGAAAGTGGATTTCTATCCTCTATAGGCAGTCCCAATCTTATATTGCCGGGCAAATAAAACCCTACCACATAGGAAGCGGGCAGTATACCTTTTTATTGGCACTCTACCAAAAAGATGGTATTAGTCAAGAGGAGCTTTCTAAGTTGCTTATGATGGATAAGGGAACCACAGCAAGAGCTATTGCAAAGTTGGAAAAGACGGGATATGTTGTTCGAAAAATGGACCCTCATGATAAAAGGGCTTATAATCTATTTATTACCGATAAAGCCAGAGCAATAAAACCGATTCTATGTCAAGTACTCTCATCGTGGATTAATATGCTGATAGAGAATTTAGAACAAGAGGAACAGGAGTGTATAGAAAATATTTTAAAAAAAATGGTAATCAGCGCAATCGATTATAATCAAAGTACGGATCATAATGCTGAACTTTAGAAAGAATTTATAGAAAGAGGTGGAACATGCAGGATAGAAAATATAAACTAGAAAATGAGAAAATGAGTAAGCTGTTGTTAAGTTTATCCTTGCCAGCTACCGTAGGAATGATTGTAAATGCGCTGTATAATGTGGTAGATACTATTTTTATTGGAAGAGGAATTGGGTATCTGGCCATTGGAGGTTTGACTATTGCTTTTCCTGTACAGATGGTGATTATGGCTTTTGCACAAATGATAGGACTTGGAGCAGCATCGGATATTTCAAGGAGTTTAGGGGCAAAGGATATTGAAAGGGCAGAGAAGGTGGCAGGAAATTCCTTTGTAGCAGTATGGATTTTGGGACTTCTAATATGTACTACGGGATTGCTTTTTATTGATCCTATATTAAGGATTTTTGGTGCTACAGATATTTTATTGCCTTACGCTAAGGATTATTTAAAAATTATACTAATTGGAAGTATATACTTTCCGTTTGTAATTTCTGCAAATAATCTTATTCGTTCAGAGGGAAATGCAAGGGTAGCCATGTTCTCTATGCTGGTTGGAGCGATTTCAAATATTGTATTAGATTATATTTTTATCTTCCCACTTGGTATGGGTGTTCAAGGTGCAGCTCTAGCCACAATTCTATCTCAATCATTTTCTTTCATTTATGTGATGATTTACTTTTTTGGGGGTAGAAGTAGCTTAAAGGTAAAATTTCATCATTTAAGATTAGATGGGAAGGTTCTCTATGAGATGATTACAGTAGGACTTCCTTCCTTTGCCAGGCAAATATCAGGTAGTCTTCTTGCTATTGTTCTAAATAATTCTTTAGCTTACTATGGGGGAGAATTGGCTATCTCTGTTTATGGTGTAATCAACCGTGTTATGATGTTTTTATTTATGCCTATGTTTGGTATTGTTCAAGGCATGCAGCCTATTGTAGGATACAATTATGGAGCAAAGCAGATCAATAGGGTAAAGGAAGCAGTTAAGCTATCGGTTTATAGCGCCATTATATTTGCTACAATAAGCACTTTGTTTGGAGTAATATACCCCCATTATATTATAGGAATGTTTGATGACGATCCAGAATTGATCCGTAATGGAGTTTATGCCTTAAGGATAATTATTGCTTTTGTACCCATTGTAGGGATTCAAATCATAGGGGCAGCATTGTTTCAGTCTTTAGGAAAAGCTATACCATCCTTATGGTTAACATTGTCAAGACAAGTACTGTTTCTGATTCCCCTGGTATTAATATTGCCTAGAATTGATGGATTGGGATTGATAGGAATTTGGATAGCATTTCCTCTTGCAGATTTATTGTCAACGGTTATTACTGTGATTCTCATAAAAACAGAAATGAAAAAAATTGAAAGGCAAGCCTATAAATCAGCTGCGTAGAGACATAAAAATATAAAAGGAGAAATCAATGGATAATATAGAAAACTTCACAAAGGGTGAGGAAATTGCAAACGCAGTGATACACGGTATTGGGTTTTTATTGTCCATTGCCGCGCTTATTGTATTAGTGATATTTGCGAATATGTGGGGCAGCATATGGCATTTGGTTAGTGTTATAATCTATAGTTCCACCTTGGTAGTCCTTTACGGAGCATCTACTCTTTATCATGCTTTTCCAGAAGGAAGAGCAAAAAATGTTTTTGAAATATTTGATCATGCAGCGATCTATCTGCTCATTGCAGGTACCTATACCCCTCTCACATTAATTCCATTAAGAGGCGTTTTGGGATGGATTATATTTAGTGCTGTTTGGAGTATCGCCCTATTAGGTATCATATTTAAGGTATTTTGGGTTAAGAAATTTGTGATTTTTTCTACTGTACTTTATATTTTCATGGGATGGCTAATAATATTTGCAATCAAACCATTGGTATTGGCAGTACCTAGAGTGAGTACTATATTTCTTATAACAGGTGGTGTTCTATATACCTTAGGAACTGTTTTTTATGTCTGGAGAAAAATGCGATATCACCACGCTATATGGCATGTCTTTGTATTGGGAGGAAGTATCTGTCATTTTTTCACCATTTTCTTTCTATTAGTCCAATCCCATTAATGATGTTATAGTTAGTAGGTATGGGGATTTATGTAAAAAACACTTTAGTAGTGTTTATGGAAGTACAGGCTCTTGGACTTTATTGCGGTTACAGCTAAATAATGTGATAAGCATATATTCACATAAAAGATAATGAGTGTGAGTTATCCGTACATACACATTATAAAGGAGGTTTGTGAATTGCAGACAACCTTTCCAGTAATAAAAGGGGCAAACAACTCATTATCTTTTATGTATCAGGAATAGGAGTTGTCTCCCATTCCTTTATAAGCTAGCAGCCCCATAGGCCTCCAATCAATGGATAGCAGAAGAGAATAACTAGCAGCAAGAAAAAGAACAATAATTCTTCGCCACCCCCAAATAAACCTCTACAAGGTCCTTGAAAGAGTACTACCAGCAGCAAGAAGAAAAACAATAGTGAAGCGCCTTGTTCGGGAGTGCATCCGATTAAATGACTTAATTTTTCACCCATACCTTCTCACCTCCTTGTATAACAACTAAAGTGTATTGAGATGTTGAAGATTGTCCTTTTCCTAGTACAGAATATTCAAATTGAAAATAAGTGTTCCATAGTGGAAAAAGTTATATCCCTATTTATTGTAAAATTTATACAGTAATTACATTTACTTTTACTAAAAATCGCGTTAATATAGAGAAAGAAGATGTTTTTCCTTGATGCCCCGACTATCAAAGGAACGATGGCATGAGTGAGTAGATGTTAGGTATAAAAAAATTTAGTTCAACTATGGTAAAGTCACTCCTAAAGGTATAGACAGGTAAAAGGAGTGATTTTTTGTTAGATGGATATTAGATTATATATTTTATAGGATGTATGTGAAGGGATTATGGATAAAAAAATCAAAACCATTTTCAGTCTTTTGATCATTTTAATAGGTTTATCTATGATAGGTGGATGCGAGAATAGAATGCAAAAGCAAAGGGCAGCTCATGGCATTCTGGATTTGTCTCAATGGAATTTTGAAGAACAGGGTCCTGTTCGATTAGATGGTGAGTGGGAATTTCATTGGAAGCAGCTGTATAGGCCAGAAGCCTTTAAAGTAGATAAAGAAGAATTTACCAATAAAGATTATGTAAGGGTACCAGGAACTTGGAAGGATTATAATATTGATAAAAAAGATAATAGTGGTTATGGTTATGCTACCTATCGGATGCAAATCATACTTCCTGTTCAGGAAAAGGTGTATGCCATAAGGGTTTCATCTATTGCTACGTCCCATAAAATTTGGATCAATGGAGAACAAATCTCAATGAATGGGCAGATAGGCATTGACCAGAAGTCTGCTGTTCCAAATGTTACTCCTAATATTATTCATTTTAGTTCAAAGAAAGGGACTGTAGAACTCATTATACAGGTATCCAACTTTGTACATAGGAAGGGTGGCATATGGCAGTCTTTAATGATTGGCGAAAGTGATCAAATTCGTAAAATGCATGATCGAAATGTATTTTTTGACATATCTCTATTTGGCAGTATTCTTGTTATGGCCTTCTATCATTTATCGCTTTATGCCTTGCGAAAAAAAGATCCCTCTACACTTTATTTTAGTACATTCTGTTTTTTAATTGCCCTTAGAATTTTATTGGTGGGAGAAAAATTTTTGCAATTGCTTATACCGCAATTACCTCAAGAAGTAGCTTTTAAGTTGGAATACTTGACATTTTACCTGGGGATGATGATTTTTTATATGTCTATTCATGTCTTATTCCCAAAAGAGATGTCGGAGGTGATCTATAAAGGGACTGTTAGTATGTGTATGATCTATTCAGCCATAGTACTGATGACATCATCCAGAATATATACCTATATGTTGACCAGTTTTCAGATGGCTTCCATTATGTTTTGTATCTATCTCCTTTATGTCATATCTCTTGCTGTTCTGCGAAGGCGGGATGGCGCCAGAATTATTCTTATTGGAACAATTATTTTTGTTATTGCAGTAATCAATGATATTTTTTATTATAATGGGATAATTGCAACTGGAAATATGACTCCTATTGGGCTTTTTATCTTTATTTTTTCCCAATCCTTTATTTTGTCAGCCAGATTTTCAAGGGCCTTCACCACTATTGAGGAAATGTCAGAAAGACTATTGGCTATGGATCGTATTAAAGATGAATTTTTAGCGAATGTAACGCATGAAATTGTAACACCTTTAAGCGGAATGATAGGTATCGCAGAATCTATGAATGATGGTGTAGCAGGTTCCTTAAATGTAGAACAAACAAGAAATTTATTTTTGATTATTTCCAGTGGGAGACGTTTAACTGCTTTAGTAAATGATATTTTAGACTTCTCAAGACTGAAGAACCAAGACATCCAGTTAAAAAAATCAGATGTATGTCTTAAAGAGATAGTGGGATTGGTATTAGAACTATGTAGACCTCTTGCCGATGATAAAAAAATAGTTTTAAAGAATAATATACCAGATAACTTTGGACGAATACAAGCCGATGTAAATCGCCTACAGCAAATTTTGCACAATTTAATAGGAAATGCCATAAAATTTACACAAGTTGGTACAATTACCCTATCTGCAGTTCAAAGGGAACGATTTATAGAAATTACAGTGGCCGATACAGGAATAGGAATAGCTCCAGAAGAGCATGAAAAGATATTTAATGCCTTTGAACAGATAGACAAAGGCACTGCTTCAAAATTTGGTGGAACCGGATTGGGTCTTAGCATTACTAAAACATTGATAGAGCTGCATGGGGGTACTATTTGTGTGGATTCTGAAGAAGGTAAGGGAGCTAAATTTATCTTTACCCTTCCGATTGAGAATAAAAAATTAGAGAGTATACATTTAGATATGTTAAAGAGAAATAATTTATGGTCAAATTCCAGTGAAGATGCCTACAAATTTAGAAATTTAGATGCAACGTGTAAACATACTACTGAACAAAAGGGTGTAAAAAATAAGAATAATAAAGAAGATGAATTTAAAGTTTTGATTGTAGATGATGAGTATGTTAATCGACAGGTTATGATCAATCAATTGCTTTTAAAAAAATATATTGTTATTACAGCACTTAGCGGCAAAGAAGCCATAAAAATAATGAAAGAAAATATAGATATAGATATGGTAATTTTAGATATTATGATGCCCGACATGAATGGATATGAAGTATGCAGGATATTAAGACAAGATTACTCTATGCTAGAGCTTCCAATACTCATGCTAACAGCTAAAAATCAAGAAAAAGATATCATAATGGCTTTTGATGCAGGTGCTAATGATTATCTTACAAAACCTTTTAATAAGAAGGAAATGCTTGCTCGTGTAGATACATTATTGAATATTAAAAAGCTTATGGTTCAAATGCTGGAGGCAAAAACACAATTCCTTCAGGCCCAGATTAGACCCCATTTTTTGTACAATACTTTAAATACTATTATGGCATTTTGTCGTACGGATCCAGAAAAGGCATGGCAGCTGCTGGATGAACTAAGCAATTATTTGAGAGGAAAATTTAGTTTTAGAGATACTTCGCGGTATATTCCTTTGGAAAAGGAACTAGATTTTGTTCATTCTTATCTAACAATTGAAAAAGCAAGGTTTGGTGAGCGCTTGAAAATAGAATATGATATTCGAACAGATACATCAATGCTTGTTCCGCCTCTAATTCTGCAGCCGATTGTCGAAAATGCGGTGAGACATGGTATATATCCTATAAAAAAAGGCGGAACTGTTACCATATCTGTACAAAATCAAAATGGAACTGTAGTAATCCAAATTGCTGATGATGGTGTAGGAATGACGCAGCAGCAAATAGAGGATTTATTCCAGGGACAAAAGAAAGATCAAGGAATTGGCCTATTAAATGTACATACGCGATTAAAGACAAATTATGGTCAAGGACTTAAAATTCAAAGTGAACCTGGACGAGGAACAAGAATTACTATTCATATGCCCTATAGAGAAACAGCAGCTCAAACATCATAATGGAGGGGAGAACAAAAGTGCTTAAGGTAATATTGATAGATGATGAGAAGGTTGCACTGCGGGAGCTGAAATACATATTAAACCAATATGGAGAGATACAAATCCTTGGAGCTTTTAGCGACCCTGTCGAAGCTTTAAAAGAAATACCTCGATTAAATCCGGATGTTATTTTCTTAGATATTGAAATGCCAGAAGTTAGTGGATTTGCAGTGGCAGAGCAAATTGTAGAGTTTAATATTGTCCCCTATATTGTATTTGTGACAGCCTATGACGAATATGCCATTAAAGCTTTTGAGGTGAGCGCTATAGACTATATTTTAAAACCTATTTCACCAAAACGAATTGGAAAGGCTATCGAAAAGTTGGTAAAAAATAGGATGCATGGATACAATCATAATATTATTAAAGATCCATGGCAGCAAAAGCTTAAAGATATGCATCGAAACTATAGTCATCCTTTTTCAAAAATATTTATCTATCAAGAAGAAGGGATTATTCTTTTGAACCCTTCTGATATTTTATATTTTATGATTGAAGGTGGAACCGTAGTCCTTGTAACTCACCAAAGATCTTATAGTATAAGAGAAACCCTAAACTACTGGGAAGAAAGATTAGCAGACTATGGCTTTTTTCGTTGTCATCGCTGCTATTTGGTGAATATAGAGAAGATAGAAAAAATCTTTCCAATGTTTAATAGTACGTATTTACTTCAACTAACAAATAGTTCAGATGAAATTCCAGTTAGTCGCAATTATAGTAGAGTATTAAAGCAAATTATGCTATAAAAAGTCAAAAGAACAGCTAATCCGCTTAGCTGTTCTTTTGACTTTTTAAGGTTTGATTTTTGCATCTCGCAGGGTAGAAGTAGGTATTTTATATAAAGATGTGTTAGAATTACATTATTTTAAAACCCTAAAATGTAAAAATCAAACTTTAAAAAGGAGTGAATTTCATGAAATTTACAACTCTAGCAGGCGTAGCGATTGGTCTAGGAATAGGAGTTGCAATGGTATATTATTTCACAAGAGAAGATAGTGATATTGAAACACTAAGTCTAGATATGGTAAATAGAAATGAAATATATAAGTGGTTTAAAAATAATGAAGAACTTTTAAAAACCCATGCTGATCATGTATTCGTTCTAACAGACGCATCTATATTAGATAACAGCATCAAAACGAGTAAGGAAGTAAAAGAACTTTTCAATTTGAATGATGGAGAAAATATAATGGTGCAAGCTCTGTACAAACAATCAGACAGCAGCATTTCAAAATGTAGAATTATAAAATACAGAGCTTTGGCAGAGGACCTCAGTAGATTGTTGAATAAAACTAATTTTTTTGATAAAAAGATATTAATTGTTGATACAGGCAGCGATAGTGTACAAGAAATTTAGACAGAGCAGCTTATTGATTGGGAGGTGAATAGATGAGGTTTTTGATTAATGCTTTACTTGCCTTGCTTGCTTTAATTATAGGAGGATGTTTAATTATTGGAGTTTACAGTATTGTAGTAGAATATGTGAACATTACAGCGATAAAGGAAAATGTACGAAAATGGCTTAGAAATAGAGAGAATGTTGAGGCGTTAAAAGATATAGGGTATACCGTTAATGATAATGGTCAAGTTTTTAAAAATGCTTTGGCTCAAGAGGTCAAGGTTAGTATCACCAATATTGGCAATAATCAGGTGAGTATGGCTCTTTTCATTGATGAACAAAAAATAAAGAAAATGGAAGTTACAGGGAAAAAAGGTGTCGCTTCCGATATCAAGGAACAAATGACGATACTTATATAAACTGAAAGCAGGGGGTTGAATACATGGATAAACTATCAAAAATCCTTGGTCTGTGCGAAGATTTAGTTGATGATGTAATTGATAGATCAAACGCTAAAACCTATGATCTAGTCAAGTACAACGAATTATTTGCCCATGCGGTAAAGCAGAAGGAAGAATTTCCTCAAATCATTAAAAGTGTTGTTCGGATAAATTATAATAAGGAAAAACG
>JBFNEZ010000119.1:0-12134 GCA_040797825.1 Thermotaleaceae bacterium
TTGTCTCATATTTTTGAATGCGGCCAATGCTTCCGATGGTGGGGGGAAGCAGATGGAAGCTATACACTGGCAGCTATGGGGAAAGTTATCAATGTGAGCCGTCAAGGGGAACAGTTGATTCTTCATCCTGCATCAAAGGAGGAGTTTGATACTATCTGGTATTCCTATTTTCATCTGGATCAAAATTATAGGGAGATAAAGAAACGATTATCTCAGAATGATGAGATTATGAAAAAGGCTGCAGCCTTTGGGTCAGGTATTCGTATTTTGCGGCAGGACCCTTGGGAAACTTTGATTTCTTTTATTATTTCCTCTAATAGAGGAATCCCTATGATTCAAAAATCTATTGAGGATTTGAGCCAGCGCTATGGTCAATATCTGGGGAACTATAGGGGAAAAGAGATATATGATTTTCCAAAGCCAGAGGACTTGCTAAACCGAAGTATCGATGAAATTAAGCAAGCAAAGACGGGCTATCGCGCCAAGTATATTGTAGATACAGCGGCTATTGTGGCAGAAGGACAGATCGATATCTATCAAATCAAAAACCTGCCTACAGAGGAGGCACGGAAAACCCTCATGAGAATGAGTGGTGTGGGTCCCAAGGTAGCTGATTGTATTTTGCTTTTTTCAATGGGAAAATATGATGCCTTTCCAATTGACACCTGGGTAAAAAGGGTGATGGAATACTTTTATGTACCCCAGGGCATTCCTTTAAATCGCCTGCAGGCTTACGCCAAGGAGCGATTTGGAGAAGATGCGGGATTTGCTCAGCAGTATCTTTTCTACTATGCCAGAGAACTGGGGGTTGGAAAGGGAAAGACAACAAAAAACTTTTAAAATTGAAGACAACTTAAGGGGGAAAACACATGCTAGGTACGATTGTTAATGCCCTGGCTATTATTGCAGGGAGCTTGATCGGTCTATTATTTAGGAAGGGAATTCCTGAAAAGTATAGTGAAACCGTTATGAAAAGCATAGGACTTTCTGTTATTTTGATAGGTATCATGGGCGGCTTAAAAACGGAAAATTTGGTTTTAGTGATTTTTAGCCTTGCCATTGGCAGTGTTTTGGGAGAAATGCTGGGTATAGAAGAAAATCTTGAAAACTTGGGAAACTGGCTAGAGAATAAAATGGGAAAGGAAGAGGGCGGCATTGCAAAAAGCTTTGTGGCAGCCAGCCTGCTTTTTTGTGTAGGTTCCATGGCTATCGTCGGTTCCTTAGAAAGCGGTTTAACAGGAAATCATCAAACGCTTTATGCAAAATCAGTTCTAGATGGAATAGGCTCCATTGTTTTTGCATCTACCCTAGGCATTGGTGTTATCTTTTCTTCCTTGGTACTGTTTTTGTATCAAGGCTTTATTACACTAACGGCTTCTTATATGAAAGTGTTTCTAACAGAGGAGGTTGTCCGAGAAATGTCGGCGATCGGGGGTTTGCTAATCGTGGGAATTGGGCTAAATATGCTGGAGGTTAAGCGGATTAAAGTGGGCAATATGCTGCCGGCCATTTTTATACCCTTAGTGCATTTATTTTTTAGAAAATTTTATTAAAAAACGTAGGTTGGATACAACTTAAAAATGGAGTTGTTGCTTTATGATCCTGTGGGCCTTGGAGGAATATTTCTCTATGCCGATTTTATTCATTCGGATGCTCCTTGCCAATCAAAGGTATAGTGGAGAGATTCCTATGGAGAAAATCTACTTTGGAAAGGAAAGCAGTCAATATTTGTTATTCTTCCAGGGAGAAAAATCCATAGAAAAAAAACAAGCAATTTTTTTTATTCATGGAGGCGGTTGGGTCTTTGGGAGACCGAGCATTTACCGGTTCATAGGAGATTTTTTTGCAAGGAGGGGTTACCCTACTATTTTAGTAGGGCATCGTTCTTCCCTTTTTTATACCTTTCCAGAACAAATGGAGGATATAGAAAAAGCTCTGAATAAAAGCTTACAGCGGATAGAAAAATTAGGGTATCATAAAAAACAACTGATTTTAGCAGGTCATTCCTCCGGTGGGCATTTAGCTGCTTTGATGGCCTTGAAATTAGAAAAACAAGCTGGAAAGACCATTGGGGGGCTGATTACCTTAGGTGCCCCCTTAAATTTGCATGGAAAACAGAACTGGATTTTGAAGGAGCTGCTGAGGCTCTATATAAGAAGGGCCAGAGAATGGCATCGTGCCAATCCCATTGAATATATTCATGGAAAAGAGAAAATCCCTATCCTATGTATCCATGGTAGGAAAGACACCATTATTGACATAGAAAACAGCATTCAATTTTTACAAAAATATAATGCTTCAGAGAGAAAATTAGGAGAGCTGATAATTGCTGAAAAGCTGCATCATTCCGATATGATAAAATTATTTTTAGATTTTCCTGTAGAAACAGAGCAGATGCTCAATTGGATCGATAGCAGGGAATGATTCCCATCATATTGAAAAAAATCAGCACTTTGATACAATGCTCTAGGGTACCTAATTTTTTTTTGTGCTGCGTATTTCTATGATATAGGGAGGTGTAAAGGGGTTGGCCCGCCTATTTAATTTTTTAAAGAAAGACACCTTTACCAATAGATTGACAAAAATAAAGTCGGGGAATAAAGAAGAAAGAGAAAAATTTATTGAGGAATACATTCCCTTTGTTATTAAAACCATTTCAAACCACATCAACTGCTATTTAGATTCGAAAAATTGTGACGAATACAGCATTGGCTTAGAAGCCTTCAATGAGGCCATTGACAAATATGAGGTAGCGAAGGGGGCTTTTATTCCCTTTGCAGAATTAGTAATCAAAAGTCGAATTACCGACTATTTGAGAAAAGTTAAGAAGCATGAGAAAAACCTTTCTATTCATCAATTGGAAGAGGAAGGACATTGGATCGAAGCACAAAGAGATGTGGAAGATTTGATTGAGACAATAGAACTCAAAGAGGAAATAAAAATATTGGAAGAACGTCTGAAGACCTTTCAAATATCCTTTCGGGATCTGGCAGCAGAATCTCCAAAGCATCGAGATACCCGTAAAAATGCCATAGAAATTGCCCGGTTTATCGTAAAAGAAGAACGACTAAAAGATGAATTGTTGAGAAAGAAAGTCTTGCCTAACAGCCAATTGGTTCAAAGGATGGATGTAACAATGAAGATGTTAAAGCGGAGCAGAAAGTTTATCATTGCTACCGTCCTGATATTGGACAGTGAATTGGAAGGTCTAAAACAGTATATAGAGGAAGGTAAAGGGGGTGCGAGCCATGGTATATAAGGGATGCGTTGTAAAAATTGAACAAAACTTTGCCATTGTTTTGACCAATGGAACCCAATACTTGAAAGTCATAAAGAAGGAAGGCCTGTGCCTGGGAAAAGAAATTCTTTTTGTTGAAGATGATATCTACCGGGAGAATAGAACAAAGCTCAGAAGCCTTGGACGGATGGCCGCGGTTTTGGCTATCCTTATTCTATCTATGAGCTCCTTGGGAAAGCTCCATCCGTGGTTTGCTCTGAACTCTGTGGCTGCAGTGGTCAGTATTGATATTAATCCCAGCTTAGAACTGGAAATTGATAAAGAAAATAAGATATTGAGAGGAATACCGATTAATGAAGAGGCTCGACAACTTTTGGAGGATGACCTAAAGGGCATGGCTGTTGAGGATGCCGTACTGCAGATTATAGATAGGGCAAGGGCATTGGCCTTTCTCACACAGGAGAAAAATGCTGTGCTTATTTCAACGGCTGTGCTAAAAGAAGAACGATATCACAAGCAGTTGGAAGGTGAGATAGAAAAAAAACTTGAAGCAGAAGAATCTTTTCAGGGTATTGCGTTTACCTATGTGGAAGGGAGCAAGGAGGATTTTAAAAAAGCTAGGGAGGAAAAAATTTCTCTAGGTAAGTACGAGGTCTTTAAACAGGCAGAGAAAGAACAGCAGCCTATAACCTTGGAGGAAATTAAAAACATGAAGGTACAGGATATGCTCAACAAAAATGTGGGAAGACTGAAGGCCGATAAGGTACCCGTGATAGAGGAGACGAACAAGAAGGAGAAAGGAAAAAAGGCTCAGGAGAAGTTGGAGGAAAAAAAAGCTGCTCCTTTAAAAAGGGAGGACATAAAAGAAGAAAATCCAAAAAAAGAAGAAATTCGCAAGGATTCAAAGGATCAAGCAGAACAAAATAAAAACAAAGGGAAAGAAAAACAAAAGGAAGCTCAGGAGCTGAAGAAAAATAATGGCATAAAAAACAAACTGCAAAATCTAAAGCAAAAAAAATAAAGGTTCCTACAAATCTTTGCAGAAAAAAACTGTAAAGGTTTTTTCTTTGGGCAAAAACATCTTTTCGCATGAGACCTCTAATGGAAGGCAATCCTATGTAATATAATAAAGATAAGAAAAATAGTTTCACTGAAAATGGGTATATTGTAAAAGGGAAAGGGGAGAGATAGAGATGATCAATAATGACAGGATTGGGCAGGCCATGACGATAAAGCTGGATGATGAGCTGCCGCCATACCCTCATTTTAAAGAGGGAATTCGCAGAGCTCCCGATAGGGGGTTTAAGCTGAGCAAGGCACAAACGGAAATTGCATTAAAGAATGCACTCCGTTATATTCCAGAGCACCTCCACGAGGAAATGGCACCAGAGTTTTTAGAAGAACTGTTGACAAGGGGAAGAATCTATGGCTATCGATTTCGACCGGAGGGAGTCCTTCAAGGAAAACCTATAGACCATTACAAAGGGAACTGCATTGAAGGAAAAGCTTTTCAAGTGATGATAGATAACAACTTAGACTTTGAAGTAGCCCTATACCCCTATGAACTGATTACCTATGGAGAGACAGGAAGGGTATGTCAGAACTGGATGCAATATCGCTTGATCAAGAAATACCTGGAGGTGATGACTCAAGAGCAAACCTTGGTGATCGAATCGGGCCACCCCTTAGGTCTTTTTCGATCAAAGACAGAGGCTCCCCGGGTAATCATTACCAATGCCCTTATGATAGGCATGTTTGATAGGCCTAAGGATTGGGACATCGCAGAACAGATGGGGGTTGCCAACTATGGGCAAATGACTGCGGGGGGATGGATGTATATCGGACCCCAGGGAATTGTTCACGGCACCTTCAACACGTTGCTCAATGCAGGGCGATTAAAGCTGGGGATCCCAGAAGATCAAGATTTGAGAGGGGTTTTATTTGTCAGCTCTGGATTGGGAGGCATGAGCGGTGCCCAACCAAAGGCTGTGGAGATTGCCAATGGGGTGGGGATCATTGCTGAGGTTGATTACTCCAGAATTGAAACCAGACATCGGCAGGGTTGGGTTCAGAAGGTATCTTCTAATCTAAAGGAAGTATTTGACCTGGCCCAGACCTATATGAAAAAGCAAGAACCTATGTCCATTGCCTATTATGGCAATATCGTAGACCTGTTAGAATATGCTGCGAAAAATCATATTGCCATTGACCTGCTCTCCGATCAAACCTCTTGTCATGCACCCTATGAAGGAGGATATTGTCCCCAAGGAGTTTCCTTTGAGGAAAGGACTCAAATGCTAAAGGAAAATCGAGAAGAATTTGTAAAGCGGGTCAATCAAACCCTGAGAAGACATTATGAAGCGGTAAAGGCTTTGGTCGATCAGGGAACCTACTTCTTTGATTATGGCAATGCCTTTATGAAATCCGTTTATGATGCGGGGGTAAAAGAGATTTCTAAAAATGGTATTGATGAAAAGGATGGGTTTATATGGCCCTCCTATGTGGAGGATATCATGGGCCCTGAGCTCTTTGACTATGGCTATGGTCCCTTCCGGTGGGTGTGTCTGAGTGGAAAGCATGAGGATTTGATTAAAACCGACAAAGCAGCCATGGCATGTATCGATCCAGAGCGCAGAGGGCAGGATCGGGACAACTATGTATGGATTCGTGATGCGGAAAAGAATCAGTTGGTTGTAGGAACCCAAGCGAGAATTCTTTATCAGGATGCCATGGGAAGGACCAAAATAGCCTTAAAGTTTAACGAAATGGTTCGCAATGGCGAAATTGGACCTATCATGCTGGGTAGAGATCATCATGATGTCAGTGGGACCGACTCTCCCTTTAGAGAAACCTCCAATATTAAAGACGGCAGCAATGTTATGGCGGATATGGCTACCCAATGCTTCGCCGGAAATGCAGCCAGAGGAATGAGCTTGGTAGCCCTGCACAATGGAGGCGGTGTAGGAATCGGCAAGTCTATTAATGGAGGTTTTGGCATGGTACTGGATGGCAGCGAGCGAGTAGATCAAATCCTTCAATCAGCCATGCCTTGGGATGTGATGGGTGGTGTGGCAAGAAGGGCCTGGGCAAGAAATGAAAATTCTATCAGTACCAGCATCGAGTATAACGAAAACAATCGAGAAACCGACCATATTACCCTCCCCTATATTCCAAGGGAAGATTTAATAAAATCCTTGGTAGAAAAGCATAAAATCTAGTGGAGCACCTGTGTGCCCTCCTGAAGAAGCGGGGCAAACATAGATTTGGTAAGGGTTGCACACCATGCAACCCCCAATACAAAAGAAAGGCGGAAAAGCTATGGGCAATGGAAAAATCGTTCAATGTGTACCGAACTACAGTGAAGGTAGAGATTTAAACAAAATAGAGAAAATATTGGAGCCCTTTCGGGGAAAGGATGGGGTGAAGCTTTTAAACTACGAAGCAGATAAGGACTACAATCGGGTAGTGGTCACAGTAATAGGAGAGCCCCAGGCAGTGAAGGATGCGGTTGTTGAATCCATTGGTGCTGCTGCCCAGGTGATTGATATGACAGTCCATAAAGGGCAGCATTCCAGAATGGGTGCCGCCGATGTAGTACCTTTTATACCTATCAAAAACATGACCATGGCAGAGGCTGTTCAATTGGCCCAAGAAACAGGGAAGGCTGTGGCAGAACAATACAATATCCCCGTGTTTCTCTATGAAAAGGCGGCTTCAAGGCCAGAACGAGAAAATCTTGCCGATGTAAGAAAAGGGCAGTTCGAAGGGATGGCAGAGAAACTAAAGGATCCAGCGTGGATGCCGGACTTTGGTGAAGCAAGGATCCATCCTAGGGCAGGGGTTAGTGCCGTAGGTGCCAGAATGCCTTTAATTGCCTACAATATCAGTCTAAATACATCTAATTTGGAGATTGCCAACGGAATTGCCAAGGCCATCCGGTTTTCAAATGGAGGCTTTCGATACTGCAAGGCTGGCGGAGTAGAGATTCCAGACAAAGGAATTACTCAGGTTACCATGAATCTCACCGATTATACCAAGACCCCTATTTATCGGGTTTTTGAAACTGTGAAAATGGAAGCCAAGCGATACGGCGTTCAGGTGATTGGCAGTGAGATTGTAGGTTTAGTTCCCATGGAAGCCCTGGTAGATACGGCTGCCTATTATTTAGGCTTGGAAGGATTCTCTTTAGATAAGGTTTTGGAAACTGGGTTAATGGAGTGATGGGATGTATAAAGGAGATATACTGATTAAAAATGCTGCACAAATCGTTACCTGCAGCGGTTTTTCACCTAAATTTGGAAAAGAAATGAATGCACTCCATATCATAGACAATGGTGCTGTCTACATAGAGGAGGGCATCATAGGAGCAGTAGGAACCACGGAGGATGTGATGGCCAAGATAAAGGACCCTGCCTGCACGGTGATAGATGCCTCAGGAAAGGCTGTCTTGCCAGGTTTCGTAGATTCCCATACCCATTTTGTATTTGGGGGCTATCGGGCAGAGGAGTTTTCGTGGCGCCTGAAGGGAGATAGTTACATGGAGATCATGGAACGGGGGGGCGGTATCATAAACTCTGTAAAAGCTACAAGGGAGGCCAGCAGAGAGGAACTTTTTGTGAGTGGAAAGAAAAGATTAGATACCATGCTGTCCTTCGGCGTTACAACGGTGGAAGGGAAAAGCGGCTATGGGTTAGATGAAGAGACGGAAATCAAGCAGTTGGAGGTTATGGAGGCAGTAGATAGGGCCCATCCTATTGATGTGGTAAAAACCTTTATGGGTGCCCATGCGGTGCCAAAGGAATACAAGGGAAAGGAAGATGGATTTATTGATTTTATCATAGAAAAGGTCCTGCCTAGGACAGCGGAAAAGGGCTTGGCTGAGTTCTGTGATGTATTTTGTGAAAAGAAGGTATTCTCCATTGAGCAATCCAGAAGATTGCTGACCAAAGCTCAGGAAATGGGGATGAAGCTGAAGCTGCATGCCGATGAGATCGTCCCTCTAGGAGGGGCAGAGCTGGCGGCAGAGCTGGGGGCGGTTTCGGCGGACCATTTGCTTCAGGCCTCCGATAGGGGTATCACAGATATGGCTGAAAGGGGTGTGATTGCCACCTTGCTTCCTTGTACTGCCTTTAGTCTTCGGGAAAAATATGCTCGGGGACGATTTATGATCGATCAGGGTTGTGCCGTGGCATTGGCTACGGATTTAAATCCAGGAAGCTGCTTCACCCAATCTATCCCCTTGGTTTTTGCCTTGGCTACTCTTTATATGGGGATGACTGCGGAAGAGACAATCACAGCCTTGACCCTTAATGGTGCTGCCGCTCTGGATAGGGCAGATGTGGCAGGCAGCATTGATGTTGGGAAAAAGGGAGATTTGGTGATTTTAGAATTTCCCTCCTACCACTACATTCCCTATCATATAGGGGTCAGTACGGTGGAGAAAGTTATAAAAAATGGGGTTTTGGTATTTGATAAAGAAAGGGGAGGCAAGATATGTTAGCAGATGCAAGTATAAAGGAGTTTTTGGAAGAAACTGCTTCCGATGCACCCGTTCCTGGAGGTGGCAGCATTGCGGCCCTCAGTGGGGCCATTGGTGCAGCTTTGACAGAGATGGTGGCCAATCTGACCCTTGGTAAAAAGGGCTATGAGGCTGTGGAAGAGGAGATGAAAAGCATTGCCCATATTGCCAAGAATCAGCGAAGGATTTTTGTATCAGACATTGATAAGGATGCAGAGGCCTTTAATCAGGTAATGGCTGCCTTTCAGCACCCAAAGACCAATGATGGGGAGATCCAAGCTAGAAAAGAGGCTATTCAGGAAGCTACAAAAACTGCGGCATTGGTTCCTCTAGAAGTTGCAAATAGGGCCCTTCAATTGATGGAGCATATCGCAGGAGTCGTGGAACGGGGGAACAAAAATGCAGTCACCGATGGAGCCGTTGCTGCTATGATGGCCAGAACAGCAGTGTTATCCGCATTATACAATGTAAAAATCAATCTTGCTTCTATTAAGGATGAAGTCTTTGTTAAAGAGGTTTCTAAAGCGGCGGGAGAGCTGGAAGAAAAAGTAGAGGCAGTAGAAAAGAAAATTCTATCGAAGGTAAACCTATAAAAAGCTATCGAAAATATACGATATAAACAGGTTAAAGTCCATGGGGCTCCATGGACTTTTTGTATGGGATTTATAAAAAGAATGTAAAAAAATGAAATATAAAGAAAAAGGCCCAAATAAATTATCTCATGGAGAAAAATGAATAATATCTTAAATAATTAGCGATAATACCCAATGGAGCTAAATTATGAGAGAAATTTGAGTTTGCATATGATGGGAATATGTATTAGAGTATAATTGTGATTAGCACTCAACGCCAGTGAGTGCTAACAAGATAAAAAGTTAAACTATAAAAATACATAAAACACAAGGAGGGTTTCTAATGAATATTAAACCATTAGGAGACAGAGTTGTTATTAAAAAATTAGAAGCTGAAGAAAAAACAAAAAGCGGTATCGTGCTGCCATCTCAAGCAAAGGAGCAGCCGCAAATGGCAGAAATCGTTGCAGTAGGTCCAGGTGGTGTGGTAGATGGCAAGGAGATCAAAATGGAAGTAAAGGTTGGAGACAAAGTGATTTTCTCTAAGTATGCTGGAACAGAAATCAAATACGATGCTGTTGAGTACACAATCTTAAGACAAAATGACATTTTAGCAATTGTTGAATAGTTTAAAAATCATTATAGGAGGTAGATAAATATGGCAAAGGAAATTCAATTCAGTGAAGAGGCTCGCCGCAAATTAGAAGTGGGTGTAAATAAATTAGCAGATACTGTAAAAGTAACTTTAGGCCCAAAAGGAAGAAATGTTATTTTAGACAAAAAATTTGGTTCTCCATTGATTACCAATGATGGTGTAACCATTGCAAGAGAGATCGAATTAGAAGATGCCTATGAAAACATGGGTGCTCAGCTGGTAAAAGAAGTAGCTACAAAAACAAACGATGTGGCAGGAGACGGTACAACAACTGCTACTTTATTGGCTCAAGCGATTATTCGTGAAGGTATGAAAAATGTTGCTGCTGGTGCAAACCCAATGATCTTAAAAAAAGGTATCCAAAAAGCAGTAGATGTAGCAGTAGATGAAATCAAGAAGATTTCTAAGAACATAGAGAGCAAAGAGGCAATCGCTCAAGTTGCGTCCATATCCGCTGGTGATGAAAACATCGGCAGCTTAATCTCAGAAGCCATGGAAAAAGTAGGTAAAGACGGTGTTATCACTGTAGAAGAATCAAAATCCATGGGAACATCCTTAGATGTAGTGGAAGGTATGCAGTTTGACAGAGGTTATGTATCTCCATACATGGTAACAGATGCTGAAAAAATGGAAGCCGTGTTAGAAAATCCATATATCTTAATTACAGACAAAAAGATCTCTAACATTCAAGAATTACTTCCTGTTTTAGAGCAAATCGTACAACAGGGCAAAAAGCTGCTAATTATTGCTGAAGACCTTGAGGGAGAAGCCCTTGCTACATTGGTAGTAAACAAATTGAGAGGTACTTTTGAGTGTGTAGCTGTAAAAGCTCCTGGATTCGGTGACAGAAGAAAAGCGATGTTGCAGGATATAGCTATCTTAACTGGCGGCACAGTGATTTCTGAAGAGTTGGGATTAGAATTAAAAACAGCTACTTTAGATATGCTTGGAAGAGCAAACACAGTAAAAGTAGACAAAGAAAATACAACCATTATCGATGGTGCTGGAAACCAACAAGACATCAAAGACAGAATTAAGCAAATCAAAGCGCAAATTGAAGAAACAACTTCTGATTTTGATAGAGAGAAATTACAAGAAAGACTGGCTAAGCTTTCTGGTGGGGTTGCAGTTATCCAAGTGGGTGCAGCTACAGAAACTGAGCTAAAAGAAAGAAAGCTGAGAATCGAAGATGCACTGAATGCTACAAGAGCTGCTGTTGAAGAAGGAATTGTATCCGGTGGTGGTACTGCACTGATCAATGCTGTCCCAGCTGTAGAAAAGCTGGTTGGTGAATTGGTGGGAGATGAAAAGACAGGTGCCATGATCATTCGAAGAGCATTAGAAGAGCCAGTGAGACAAATCGCTGCCAATGCAGGATTAGAAGGTTCTGTGATTGTAGAGAAGGTAAGAAACAGCGAAATCGGCGTAGGCTTCGATGCATTAAATGAGAAGTATGTGAACATGATTGAAGCAGGTATCGTAGACCCAACAAAGGTAACTCGTTCAGCCCTTCAAAATGCTGCTTCTGTATCAGCAATGTTGTTAACAACGGAAGCTGCAGTAGTAGATATCAAAGAAGAAGGCGGTCCAGCAATGCCCCCAATGGGCGGCGGAATGCCAGGAATGATGTAATCCATCAAAGAGGATCAATGAAAAATTGGTCCTCTTATATTTTTTTCTTTTAAGGATTCAATAGCTGTTTGATGGAACTAAAAAGGTTGATTAGGGTTATATTTAATGGTAAACTATAGTTAATTTAACAGATTTGTCGTGTTCAGGGAAAAGGGTGAAAATCCCTTGCTGTAGTCGCAGCTGTAACCGGATATAAAGATTAGACTATGCCACTGTTTCCTTTCTTTGTGTTTGATGGAGAAAGAATGGGAAGGCCTAATCGGAAGATGACCCGGGAGCCAGAAGACCTATCATGATATTCTTCAACAAATTTCCGACTTAGAGAGATTGAAGACAGATATGGGATTCTAAGAGTGTATGGATTTTATATGGAAAAATTAGATTTTCCTATATAAACCAAGTGCTGATTTCATATGTGACACCTCTCCTATTTGGGAGAGGGTTTTTTAATATGATAGGAAAGATCTACTTTTCTATCATATTAAAAAAAGGGGTTGTAGGGGATGAAATCCCCTGCCG
>JBFNEZ010000120.1:0-12103 GCA_040797825.1 Thermotaleaceae bacterium
AATGCCAGTCTCAGAAAATATGGAGGCTTTGTAACCATCAACTGTGCAGCTATTCCCAAAGAGCTTTTAGAAGCAGAGCTTTTTGGCTACGAATCTGGAGCTTTTACAGGAGCAAAAAAAGAGGGAAAACTGGGTAAGTTTGAAATGGCCACTGGGGGCAGTATTCTATTAGATGAAATTGGTTCTATGCCTATGGAGATGCAGGCGAAGCTTCTCCGTGTCCTAGATTCTAAAGAATTTGAAAGGGTAGGGGGCAATGCACCCATCCAGCTGGATGCACGAATCATCGCTGCTACCAATGAAAATCTAGAGGAAAGCATCCGAAACAACCGCTTCCGTCAAGATTTATACTATCGTCTCAATGTGATTCGTGTGGATATTCCTCCTTTAAGAGACAGAAGGGAGGATATACCCCTATTGGCAGAGGACATCTTAAAAGGATTGGCAAAGGATTTTGATGCAGCACCGAAAGAAGTGAGTCCGGAAGCATTGGCGCTAATGGGAGCCCATTCTTGGCCAGGCAATATAAGAGAGCTGCGAAATATATTAGAGAGGGCCGTCCATGTGGCTTCGGGAGAAGTTATCGAGGCAAGACACCTGCCCGAATACCTGCAAGCAAAGACCCCCGAGATACAGGAAAATCAATCATCTAACAGCATGCTGCTCAAGGATATTGTAGCCCAAGCAGAGATTGAAGCCATTGGGAAGGCCTTGGAAGAAAGTGACGGAAATCGTACCCAAGCAGCAAAGCGATTGGGTATTCATCGAACGGCTCTATATAAAAAGATGGAAGCCTATGGTATGAAGCTATCAGATTTAGAAAAATAAGGTGTATACAATTTTCTACATTATTTCAATTTATGTAGAAAATTGTATACATTTTTTTATTTATAATAAGGAGGATATATAGTGAAAAGAAGAGGGTAAAACCCATAATTTGCCCATTCGTTTCATAGATATAGATAAAGTGTAGAAAATATTCTACAAGCCAATGAAAAGTATTATTGAGTAAATGGGGAATTACATAGGACTTAGAATTGGCATGATTATTGCTTAGATAATAAGCATAGCAAGGAAAGCGTTTATTACAGGAGGGAGAAGGATTATGAAAGAAGTTGTAATTGTTAGTGCTGTCAGAACACCCATTGGAAGCTTTGGGGGAAGTCTTAAAACAATGTCTGCGGTGGACCTAGGGGTTATAGCAGCCAAAGGAGCCATCTCAAAGGCGGGGATAGAGCCCAGTATGATTCAGGAAGTTATCTTTGGCAATGTACTGCAGGCAGGTCAAGGACAAAACGTAGCCAGACAGGTATCCATAGGAGCAGGAATTCCAGAAGAAGTATCCTCCTTTACTGTGAATAAGGTATGTGGTTCTGGCCTTAAAACCGTTGCTTTGGCAGCTCAGTCCATTATGATTGGAGAAAGTGAAGTTGTATTGGCAGGGGGAACAGAAAGCATGAGCAATGCCCCCTATCTGTTAAAAGAAGCTAGATGGGGACTTAGAATGGGAGATAGTAAAGTGGTGGACTATATGGTTCACGATGGATTATGGGATATTTTCAACGACTATCACATGGGCATCACCGCTGAAAATATTGCTGAAAAATGGAAGATCTCCAGAGAAGAACAGGATAGCTTTGCCATGGAGAGCCAGCAGCGGGCCGAAAAAGCCATTAAAGAGGGAAAATTCAAAGATGAAATCATTCCTGTCCCCGTTCCCCAACGGAAGGGAGAGCCTATTCAAGTAGACACCGATGAATATCCTAAGTTTGGCACTACTATGGAGACCTTAGGAAAATTAAAGCCAGCCTTTAAGAAAGATGGTACAGTAACTGCTGGAAATGCTTCTGGAATCAATGATGGAGCTGTGGCCTTGGTCTTAATGTCTAAAGAAATGGCCGACAAACTGGGTCTAGAGCCCTTGGCCACTATTGCTTCCTTTGCATCGGGAGGCTTGGATCCCAAAATCATGGGTTATGGGCCTGTACCTGCTTCCAAAAAGGCCATGGAGAAGATTGGCATTGACGTAAAGGATTTGGATCTGATTGAGGCCAATGAAGCCTTTGCTGCACAGTCCCTAGCTGTAGTGAAGGATCTGGGCTTATCCTCAGAGAAGACCAATGTCAATGGCGGTGCCATCGCATTGGGACATCCAATTGGTGCTTCAGGAGGAAGGATTCTGGTTACCCTTCTCCATGAGTTGAGACGAAGAGATGGAAAAATGGGACTAGCCACGCTTTGCATCGGTGGGGGTCAGGGAATCGCCATGGTTGTAAGACGATAAGAGAAGAGGGTCAGACACATAGGTCTGCTCCTGCAGTAGTGAACGGCCCTCTGTCGTTCAGTAACAATAAGACATTTTTGGAGGTGTAAGCGATGGCAAAAGTGATATCTTTGGAGGAAGCCATTGGCAAGATCCATGAAGGCATGTCAGTCATGGTAGGTGGATTTTTAGGTTGTGGCAGTCCTCATAGAATCATCGACGCATTGACGGAAAAGGGTGTGAAAAATCTGGTCCTGATTTGCAATGATACAGCCTTTCCCGATAAAGGTGTGGGAAAAATGGTAGTCAACAAGCAGTTCAAAAAGATCATGGTTTCCCACATTGGGACCAATCCAGAGACAGGCAGACAAATGAACGCTGGAGAAACAGAAGTGGTTTTGATTCCTCAGGGCACCTTGGCAGAACAGGTGAGAGCCGGAGGATCAGGATTGGGCGGATTTTTGACCCCCACTGGAGTTGGAACAGAGGTGGAAGAGGGAAAACAAAAGATTGAAATAGATGGGAAGACCTATCTGCTGGAGCTGCCTGTACGGGCTGATGCGGCCCTCATCTTTGGCTGCAAGGTAGATAAAAAGGGAAATATTCACTATGAGGGGGCAACTAGAAACTTTAACCCATTGATGGCTATGGCCGCTGATTTGGTGATTGTTGAGGCGGAAGAAGTGGTGGAAGTAGGAGAGCTTGATCCCAATGATGTGATGACACCAGGTATTTTTGTGGATTACATTGTGGGAGGTGAAAAATAATGGATAAGGATCAAATCAAGGATTATATTGCCAAAAGAGTAGCAAGAGAGCTACAGGATGGGGATGTGGTCAATCTGGGGATAGGTTTGCCCACTCTGGTAGCCAACTACATTCCAGAGGGAGTAGATATCACCCTGCAATCGGAAAATGGCTTTGTAGGTCTAGGTCCTGCCCCTGAACCGGGAAAAGAAGAAAAATACATTGTCAACGCCGGTGGGCAGCCGGTCACTATCCATGACGGGGGAGCCTTCTTTGACAGCTCTATGTCCTTTGCTATTATCCGCGGGGGTCATGTGGATGCTACCATTTTAGGGGCTCTGCAGGTAGATGAAAAAGGAAACCTGGCCAACTGGAAAATACCAGGGAAAATGGTGCCTGGCATGGGTGGCGCCATGGACTTGGTGGTAGGTGCCAAAAAGGTAATTGTGGCCATGGAGCACACTGCCAAAGGCAGTCCCAAGATTTTGAAGGAATGTACCTTGCCCTTGACCGCAGCCGCTCAAGTCAATCTTATCATTACAGAGATGGGCGTTATTGAAGTAACCGAGAAGGGTTTGGTTTTGAAGGAGAGGAATCCTGAGTTTACGGTAGAAGAGATACAAAAGGCTACTGAAGCAATATTAATAATTTCTGAGGATTTAAAAGAAATGGAAATCTAGGCAGCCTTTAAGGGGCTGAAAGGCTATGGACCATCAGTCCCTTGATAAAAAAATAAAGAAAGAGGTGTCTGTATGTTCAAAAAGTTTACAAATGGTTGTGTTGCACTTGTGCAAAAGTACTTACCCGATCCATTTTTATTTGCAGTTATACTTACCTTAATTGTTTTTGGCATGGGGATCGGATTTACAGGACAAGGACCTTTGGCGATGGTTGTCCATTGGGGAAATGGTTTTTGGAGTCTTTTGGCTTTCTCTATGCAGATGGCTTTGGTTTTGGTAACTGGACATACGCTGGCCAGTTCTCCTAGTATCAAAAAAGGATTATCTACCCTGGCCAGCTATACAAAGACCCCAACCCAAGCAATCCTTGCAGTTTCTTTTGTATCTGCCATTGCTTGCTGGATTAACTGGGGCTTTGGATTGGTTATCGGTGCACTCTATGCAAAACAACTGGCAAGGCAGGTCAAAGGGGTGGATTATCGCCTATTGATAGCAGCCGCCTATTCAGGCTTCCTTGTATGGCATGGTGGATTATCGGCTTCCATTCCCTTAACCTTGGCTACTTCTACTTCAAACCTGGCAGAGATGACCCGAGGGGCAGTAACAGAAATGATCCCCACGGGGCAAACGATTTTTGCTAAATTCAATTTAATTATTTCTGCTGTAGTAATACTAACCCTTCCCTTGGTTAATCGAGCCATGCATCCCGATGCGGATAAGGTAATTGCTGTAGACCCAGCAATTTTGGCAGAGCATAAGGAAGAAGCTGCTTCAAAGGAAAGTGTTACACCGGCAGATAAAATGGAAAATAGTCCTGTTCTTTCTATACTCATTGGACTTATTGGTATCGTATATATCGTTTATTATTTTAAAACCAACGGCTTTAGCTTAAACTTAAATATTGTAAACTTTATCTTCTTGATTTTTGCTATCATTCTTCATGGTACACCTAAAAGATTTCTTGCAGCTATTTCAGAGGCAGCGAAGGGTACCGCAGGGATCATCCTTCAATTCCCCTTCTATGCAGGGATTATGGGGATGATGACTGGACTGAGTGCGGAGGGATTATCCCTGGCTGGGGTGATCTCCAATGCCTTTGTAAGTATTTCTACACCACGAACATTCCCTCTATGGACCTTCTTAAGTGCGGGATTGGTAAATTTCTTCGTACCTTCCGGCGGTGGACAGTGGGCGGTACAAGCCCCTATCATGATGCCTGCAGGGGCAGAACTAGGGGTTCCAGCGGCAAAAACAGCTATGGCCATTGCCTGGGGAGATGCATGGACCAATATGATACAACCCTTCTGGGCATTGCCTGCCTTAGGGATCGCAGGTCTTGGAGCCAGAGATATCATGGGATTTTGTATTATTGACCTGATTTATACGGGGGTAATTATTTCTGTGGGACTCATGTTTCTATAAAAGTTAAGGGCAGTTCACAAAACACTGGAGAGACCTCCAGTGTTTTGTTTTAGATTTTAATAGAGGAGATTCAAATCCCGTTTAATTTCCAGAGTATTTATGTTAGTATATACATACGCTAGTGATATAGAATCACACAAATGGAAATGAATGTAGTGAAAGACATGGAGGGTGGATCTATGGGAATGACGGTTGGAGAAACCTTGAAAAATGCCGCTGACCAGCTAAGTGAAAAGAAAGCCAGGACACCTCTGCTGGATGCAGAGGTCCTTTTGTGTGCAGTGCTGAAGCTGGACAGGCTTTACTTATATATTCAAAGAAACAGGCAGCTTACAGAGAAGGAAGAAGAGGATTTTAAAAGCATGTTGACAAAAAGGCTGGAAGGGATGCCCGTACAGTATATCCTTGGGCATCAGGAATTCATGGGCCTGGATTTTTATGTTGAGGAAGGGGTGTTGATCCCAAGACCCGATACCGAAATATTGGTAGAGACCGTATTGGGTTGGGTGAAGGAGAAGGGTCTTTCAAAAGCAGATGTACCGCCTTGGACGATTGTGGATTTAGGCACGGGCAGCGGTGCCATTACTGTGAGTCTGGCCAAGTATATACCCAACAGCGCCCTTTATTCCGTAGACATATCCCAAAGGGCCTTGGCCATTGGGGAAAAAAATGCAGTCCACAATGGAGTAGCAGGACAGATAAGATTCTTGGAGGGGGATTTGTTTCAGCCCTTGGAAGAAAAGGGGCTAGAAGGCAAAATAGATATTTTGGTGTCCAATCCGCCCTACATTCCACGGAGAGATATCGAAGGCCTCCAAGTGGAGGTAGCAGGTTATGAACCAGTCCTAGCCCTGGACGGTGGTGAAGACGGACTGGATTTCTATAGAAGGATCATCGCTGAAGGACTTCGATTTCTTCGTCAGGGTGGATTCATGGCCCTAGAGGTAGGTCATGATCAGGCGGAGACCGTGATGTCCTTGATGAAAGAAAGGGGTAGTTATGGACATATCCAGAAGCATAAGGATTTGGCAGGAATTGAACGGGTAGTTACAGCGGAAAATGTTTGAAAATCCTTAAACTTGCAAATACTGAATAAAAATGATATAATACCCTGTTAGAATATATTTTATGAGGTGAGAAGGTAATGTTCGATAAATTGGAGTTTATTCAGGATAAATACGAAGATCTCAGCAGAAAAGCCTCTGATCCCGAAGTTATCAGCAATCAATCAGAATGGCAAAAATGTGTAAAAGAGCTTTCGGATTTAGAACCTATTGTCAATAAATATAAAGAGTATAAGGCTTCCAAAGAGGGTATCCAAGAAGCAAAAAGTATTCTCTCAGAAAGCAATGATGAAGAATTAAGAGAAATGGCAAAAATGGAGCTCAATGATTTGGAAGAGGGTATGGAAACCATCGAAAATCAATTGAAGATACTACTGCTGCCAAAGGACCCAAACGATGAAAAAAATGTTATTGTAGAAATTCGAGCTGGAGCTGGCGGCGATGAGGCTGGCCTCTTTGCAGGAGTTCTACTGCGCATGTATACCCGCTATGCAGAACGAAACCGCTGGAAGATTGAAATGATGAGTTTAAATGAAACCGGTGTAGGCGGGATCAAGGAAGTGATTTTTCTTCTGAAGGGAAAAGGAGCTTACTCACGATTAAAATATGAAAGCGGCGTTCACAGGGTACAGCGGATCCCTACTACCGAATCCGGTGGACGCATCCACACCTCTACGGCCACCGTGGCCGTACTGCCAGAGGTGGATGACGTAGAAATTGAAATCAATCAAAATGATGTACGGGTAGATGTATTCCGCTCCTCGGGAAATGGCGGCCAGAGTGTAAATACCACAGACTCGGCGGTACGGGTAACCCATATGCCCACGGGGATCGTGGTATCCTGTCAGGACGAAAAGTCCCAGCTGAAAAATAAGGAAAAGGCCTTTAAGATTCTAAAAGCCAGACTATATGATAAGATGCTGGAAGAACAAAATGCAGAAATTGCAGAGGCCCGAAAGAGCCAGGTAGGTACAGGGGATAGAAGTGAGCGGATCCGAACCTACAACTTCCCTCAGGGCAGGGTGACGGACCATCGTATCAATCTGACTTTATATAAGCTGGATTATCTCTTGGATGGAGATATCGATGAAATACTAGATGCATTGATCACTACAGATCAAGCAGAAAAATTAAAAAGTGTGATTTAATATAAAACCTGCGGAAGAATATCCGTAGGTTTTTTGTATGATGGACAAAAGATAGGAATATATATAGTTTGTATAAGGTTTTGTAACAGGGACCGGAGAACTGGGGGGATAAAGAATGGATCAACTTCTTGCAACTACTTTAATTGGTTTGTTTGTTGGGATGGTAGGGACAGGGACTGGAGGCTTAATCACTTTCTGTATTAGAAATCCAGGGAAAAAATTTTTAAGCTTCATACTGGGACTTTCTAGCGGATTGATGCTGGCCATCATTTCTTTTAATCTATTACCGGAGGCCTTTGAAATGGGCAGTCTAACCACTGGGGTGATAGGTATCCTATTGGGGGTAGGCACGATCATTCTTTTGGATGAAAAACTATCCTCGCGGATGAAAAATTATCGCGACTATGCCGATAGAAGCTTTATCAAAACGGGAATCCTATTGGGGTTGGGCGTTGCTTTGCATAATTTCCCAGAAGGTTTGGCTATTGGTTCCGGCTTTGTGGCAAAAAAAGAGCTGGGCATTGGTATTGCCATTGTCATTGGCCTCCACAATATGCCCGAGGGTATTTCTATGGCTGCCCCTATGAGTATTGGAGGCATGAAGCGGTGGAAGGCTTTTGCTTATACGGTATTGGCTGGGATGCCTATGGGACTAGGGGCCTTTTTAGGGGCCCTATTGGGAGGGATTTCTCCCCACTTTATTTCCTTCTGCCTGGCCTTTGCAGGAGGGACCATGCTCTATATTACCTGTGGAGAGTTAATCCCAAAATCCAACAATCTAAGCTTTGGACGAATATCTACCTATGGCTTGATTTTAGGTTTCGTCACAGGGATCATTGTATCTGTAAGAATATAAAGGAGCTGGAGAAAAAGAGGATTTTATGGAAAAGAACGGTGTGACTTGGGGAAATTTAGTGTATAATAAGTAAAGAAAATTTTAGTTCCCATAAAATAGAGGCAGAACTAAAAAAATCCTTCCGCCTAATGTAGGGGCATACTTGGTCTGCCCAGGTGCAGCCGCTTTATAAGCAAGGAGGACACCAAGATTCTCCACTACACAAGCTCAAGATAAAAGGGAATTGCTGCGAGGTGAAAAAATAATGAAAACAAAAATAATATCCATAGATCCCATGCACATTGACGAAGAAAAACTGGAAGAAGCAGCTCAGATCCTAAGAGCTGGAGGAACGGTGGCTTTCCCAACGGAAACGGTCTATGGCTTAGGCGCCAATGCCCTTGATGCAGATGCTGTTCAAAAGATATTTCAGGCCAAGGGGCGTCCTTCCGATAATCCATTAATTGTACATATTGCCCATTTTGAAGATTTACTTCCTTTGGTCCGGGAGATACCTCCCCAGACGAGAGGTTTAGCGGATAGATTTTGGCCAGGACCCTTGACCTTGATATTTAAAAAGGGCCCCAAGATACCTGATGTCATTACTGGAGGTTTAGACACCGTGGCCATTAGAATGCCATCCCATCCCATCGCCCGAAAACTCATCGAAAGGGCAGGAGTGCCTATTGCCGCACCCAGTGCAAATCTATCGGGAAGACCTAGCCCTACCCGAGGGGAACATGTTCTTGAGGATCTTAAGGGCAGGGTCGATGGCATTATCACTGGGGGCTCCTGCAGAGTAGGATTGGAATCTACTGTCTTGGATATTTCAGAAGAAGTGCCCACCATATTAAGACCTGGGGGCGTAACCCTTGAAGTACTAAGAGAGTTTTTGAATAATGTGCAGTTGGATCCAGGCTTAGAAGAAAAAGCAGGGAAGGAGATCCGGCCAAAATCTCCGGGAATGAAATATACCCACTACGCCCCTAAAGCAGAGATGCTGATCGTGGAGGGGGAGATAGAAGGAGTTGTGAAGGCCATCTCGCAGCTGCAGGAAGAAAAGGAAAGGGAAGGACTAAAAGTGGGTATAATGGCTACCGAGGAGACGAAAGATAAATACAGTTCGCCTTATCTTCTATCCGTGGGGAGCAGAAGTGCATCGGATACAATTGCAGCCAATCTTTTTGATACCCTGCGCCACTTTGATGAAATGGGTGTAGATATGATTTTGGCCGAGGGTATTTCGCAAAAAGAATTGGGACATGCTGTGATGAATCGTATGATGAAGGCAGCCAGTTATCGAATTCTATACATATAATGATTAAGGAGGTGGATCCGATTGAAAACCATCTTATTTGTCTGTACTGGAAATACTTGTCGAAGCAGTATGGCAGAGGCTTTGCTAAGAAAAATGCTTGAAGAGGCAGGTCAAGATATGGAAGGAATTCAAGTTCTTTCAGCTGGAACATCGGCTTTAAAGGGTCAGCGGGCATCCAACAATGCCCTGCAGATTATGCGAGAGTGGCAGATTGACCTAGGACATCATCAAGCCAGACCCCTGACAAAAGAGTTGATTCAGAAGGCAGACATCATACTGGCCATGACCCGCAATCATAAGGAGCAGGTTTTAAATCTAGATGAAAATGCAGCAGGTAAAACCTATACATTAAAGGAATATGCCAGCTATTTGGGCGATGACAAAGAAATTCTATCGGAAATAGAAAAACTTCAACGAATCATTCAGCATAAAAAGGCAGAGTTTTTTCGAGAATACGAAGAGGAGATTACCAAGCTGAGAAATCAAAGAGCAGCCTTAAACAGCCAACTTCAAGAGGTAGAGGATCGAATTCGAGAGCTGGAGCAGGAAATGGGAAAAACCATATCCAAGGAGCAAAGAGAGCTGGTTTATCTTCAAGACAAACTGCCTTCGGTGGATATACTGGATCCCTTTGGACAGCCAGCCTGGGTTTATAGAGAGTGTGCCAAGGAAATTGAAGAAGCCCTAAAGATTCTGATGAAAAAAATTCTAAAACAGGAAAATTAAGGATGAATTAGGTAAAAGCTTGACAAAATGAATTCTAGACATTACAATTGTAACGGTTTAGGATTGTTGGAGGTGGTTTTAAAAATGAAAATTGCATTAGGAAGTGACCACGGCGGTTACCGATTAAAGGAAACCATAAAAAAGTACTTAGTGGAAAAAAATGTGGATTATTATGATTTTGGGACCAACAGTACAGAATCCGTAGATTATCCAGCCTTTGGAATGAAGGTGGCTGAAGCCATTGCCTCTGGAGAGTATGATAGGGGAATTCTTTGTTGTGGAACAGGCATTGGGATTTCCATATCTGCCAATAAGGTACCGGGAATTCGATGTGCAGTGGTAACGGAGACCTATTCAGCAAAAATGTCCAGAGAGCATAACAACGCCAATATATTGGCCTTGGGAGAGCGGGTTGTTGGAGAGGGTCTGGCCCTGGAGATAGTAGAAATATGGTTGAATACAGAGTTCGCAGGAGATAGGCATCTAAAGAGAGTACATCTCATTGAAGATATTGAGAAAAAGTACGGAAAATAAACAAAGGATAGGGGAGATGTAAGAAATGAAAAATGTTTTCGTAATGGATCATCCGCTCATTCAACATAAGCTGACACTTATCAGAGACAAGAATACGGGCTCCAAAGAGTTTCGAGAAGTAGTAAAGGAGCTGGCCATGTTGATGGGTTATGAGGTAACACGGAATCTGCCCTTAGAAGAAATAGAGATTGAAACCCCTGTGAGCAAAACCAAGGCGAAGGTGATTGCGGGGCGGAAGTTAGGTATCGTACCGATTTTAAGAGCAGGTCTTGGCATGGTAGATGGTATGCTGAGTTTGATTCCTGCAGCAAAGGTAGGCCATATTGGTTTGTATCGAGATCCAGATACCCTAGAGCCTGTGGAATACTATTGCAAGCTGCCTGTGGATGTGGAAGAGCGAGAGTTGATCGTTTTGGACCCTATGCTGGCAACGGGAGGCTCTGCCAATGCAGCCATACAATTTATCAAGGACAGAGGGGCTCAAAGTGTTAAACTTATGTGCTTGATAGCTTCTCCAGAAGGGGTAAAGGCTGTATGTGATGCCCATCCCGACGTGGAGATTTATGTAGCTGCCGTTGACGAACGGTTGAATGATCATGCCTATATTGTGCCTGGTTTAGGAGATGCAGGGGATCGATTATTTGGAACCAAATAAAGGATAGGGGTTTAGAAAAAAGGAATGTCCAAATTTGAAATATTTTGAAGGAATTTTGAATAGATATGTAGAAGTAGTTATTAACAAGAGGGGTTGTATATGAAATCAATGGGTTTCCTAGACAACCTCTTTTCTGCAAGAAAAAGAGGAGGAAGAAAGATGCGGCCTGATTGGGATCATTATTTCATGGAAATGGCAGAAATCGCAAAAACTAGATCCACTTGCATCAGACGGCAGATTGGAGCAGTCATTGTAAAAAATAAGAGAGTCTTAGCTACGGGCTATAATGGAGCACCAGCTGGAATCAGCCATTGTGTTGATGTGGGCTGCCTCCGTGAAAAACATGGGATTCCGTCGGGAGAGAGACACGAACTATGCAGAGGGCTTCACGCTGAACAAAATGCCATCATTCAGGCGGCCTATCACGGGGTCAGCATTGAGGGTGCTAGCCTGTATACCACACTGCAGCCCTGCAGCCTATGTGCGAAGATGGCCATAAATGCAGGAATACAAAAAATAATTTTCAAAGGTATGTATCCCGATGCCCTGTCCATGGAAATGCTAAAGGAAGCCGGTATGGAACTTGTTTCCTTTGAAGGCAAATAACAGTATATTCATTATAGATATAAAGATCAACAAGGAGTGTTTACGGTGAATCCATACTACCTGGTATTTTTTATTGCTGCTGTAGTATCTTTGAGTCTGACCCCTG
>JBFNEZ010000121.1:0-11976 GCA_040797825.1 Thermotaleaceae bacterium
TTTCAGTGATAAAAAATATTAGAGATTTAGCGACAACTATGTTGACAAACACCGTCTATCAAAATAAAAAGTAAATATAAAACTATAGTATATATAAAAATAATTGATATATTATCCATATAGTCCCCCTGCTGCATGTGCATATATTACTGCTTACTGCCGATCTGCCTGTAATGCATTGAATACAATGGATTTCGCTGCATCTAAATTAATATTAAGTATCACTGTAATTCCCCAAAAACATATCTTGAATTTTCCTGAATAACTCTAAATAAATTGCGATTTTTCAAGTTTGAAATACCTATTATTGTTTGGTTCAATTCTTCATATATCTCATGACAATGATTAATAGCTCTAATAAATGGTGCATCTGTTTCAACGAGTAATCTATCTTCTGGTATCTCCTGAATAACTCTTTTTCCTCCTGCTGTAGTAAGCATTTTGCTATTTATAGAAAAATGACATCCCAACTCTATAGCTTGTCTTAATTGATTTTCATTACCAGTAAACCAGTGTAAAATACAAATGTTATTTCTTAAAGTGTTATAAGATTTGAAAATCTCTAACACATATTGGGTAGATTTCACACTATGAATTGAAAGTACTTTATTGCCTAATCTGCTACATTCCTTAATAACATTTGTAAAAACTTTGATTTGTTTCTCCTTTGACTTTATATATTGATTATTAAAGTCAAGTCCTACTTCTCCAATGTATTTTACATTTTGAATCTTATCCAAAAGCAATGTAATTTCATTAAATCTTTCGTCAACCAATTGCGGATGTAATCCCAATGCCACATTAATATTAGGATTATTCTTACAAAACTCCACTTCTTGCCTATATGCTTTTGGCGTTGTTGTTACCGCAATAATACCTAAATTCTCAATTAATGATTCTTGTATAATATTTTTCATCTTTGGCATTAGGTCTAAATGACAATGCATATCGTATAGCATTATTTATTCACCTCATTGCCCAATGAAGCTTGAATAAAGTCATCTACCTCCAATAACCCTCTACGGTACACATCGGCAAGTTTTTCGAGATATAATGGATCTTTCGGTAATGGACCAGGTTTATGAATTAAGAAAGTAGCTATGTTTGGTTGTTGTTTTATCTTATTTATTGCCAATTCAAATGATCGTAATTGCACACCTACAGCGTTTATGTGATTATTAAGTATCTCCCGAATATCTTTTTTTGTGTATTCAGTGCTATCTTGTCCAATGCCAAAAGCTTTTTGCATTGCAGCTCTTCGAATTAAACATGGAACACAAAAACCGCAATGCTGTGGAGGTAAGCCCTCCCATCTAGCCTTTCCCGGTGAAGAGCAGGATACGGATTGCTTCATTAATTCGCAAAGCAATTCTTTATTTTTACACTCGTTTGCCATTTCTCCTTTAGTTTTGTCCCAATATGGATTTTCCACAGTTATTGAAAAATTTAATACACCTAATATTTTATTCCACATTCCTAAATAAAAGGGATGTGTTGTTCTTGTACTGTGAGATCCAACACGTAAGTTATCCAAAGGTACATTTAATGCAATTAATCCATTCTCAGGTACTTCTAATTTATGAACTTCAGACAAGCCGGAAAGCGCGAAAATTGCAAATGCAATAAACAAGAAAGAACGACTTCTCGTAGTATTTTCTGTGTAACCATTAGGAATACTTTCCTTATCAAACACCATCCACAAATCCAATTGTGTAGGCTTGATTTTGTTATATTTATCTTCTAATACTTCTAAAATATTATTCTGTGCGTTTTTGGTAAATCCATCTCCAGCATGGCTAATCAAAAGTAATTTCTTATTTTCTTCTAAGTAGTTAATTGTGCTAATAAGGCTATCCATTCCACCAGAGAACAATGATACTACTTCAAACTTCTCTTTTTCACCTGTCCTTGACGTTAAATCATTAAATCTTATATTTCTTTCCTCAAAATTAATATCCCATTTATCACCTGTCAAAAAATTAAGCATTCTTTTCAAATCTTCACGGACAATATTCCAAGAGCTAACATCAATAACAGGAAGCTGTAAAATTATTTCTCTGGTCCAAGAATCCTGTGAGTTTATAACTCTTGAAATTCTTGTATCAGCTAAATAAATTAATGTTGCTAACGCCATAATATCAATGCCATTTTCATTGGGGCAGATGCCATATGCAAGCATCTTCTCAACAACTTTACCAATACCATAGCAAAAAACTCCTTTTTCTGTAATTAGTGGAACATATACTGTCTCTAAGTCATTTTCATAGTTCGTAACAATATCATTTTTATCATAACTACCTATCAATTTAAATTTATTCATCTACACTATACCTCGCTTAATGATTCTAATATCGTATATGACTTTTCATATACTGAATCTACAATGGCTCTGGTCTGTGTGCTATCAATATTCCTAATTTCCACATTCAGCTGTGTTATTGCATCTGAAACAGCACCATGTATATATCCACCTAATTGTTCTTGTATCATTTGTACTGTACCAATATCATCCGGAAGCGAAATAGTCTTGTTTCCGATATCATTAAGTAATCGTTCCTGTATTACATTTGACATATAAGTTTCAGTAAAAATTAGGAACTGTTGCTCTGTCATATTTTCTATAGGAGTAACGCTTAATTCTGGCATTGACTCAATAGTCTCTATATATGAGCTTCTTGCAATTCCTTCATCAGTTGATCCCCCATCAGGACATACAAAGTCCATAATTTCTAGAAATACATCACTAGCATTCTTTCCCATTAAATCTCCGAGTCCGAATACTTTGCTTGTTTCTGCAATACCTCTTCCAGCAATACTGCTAACAACTGACATTAATCGAGCAGTACTAGTTCTTGAAGCTCCTAATCTAGAGGTAGCATTTTTGGCTCCGCCTAATGATTGCTTTATATATTGAGATACAGATTTATGTAGATTTCCGCTATCTCTTCCGCCTGAATTTACATATCTAGTAAAATCGCCTCTTGGTACTCGAAATCTTTCAGAATCGGCTTGGGCTGGTATAGTATTATTATCATTATTATTTTCATCATCCAACCAGGATGGTACCAATGGCGTTCTGCCACTTTGTCCTTGATTACTTGTAGATGTCCCCATATTTTATCCTCACTTTTTTACTGTTTTTAAGGCAGCTTTTACGAATGGATTGCCAGTTTGGGAAAGTTGTGCATAATACTCGGCTAATTTTCTTTTTTCTGTATCATCAACAATACATTTATCCCATCCACTACAAACCCAAGCACCAACTCGATCCATTTTAAATGAGGCTATTAAACTAATTAATTCGCTTTGCAATTCTTTATGGAATTTAACCAATGTAATAACCCCATCAATCCCATCTGGCTTTTTAGTTCCATCGCCTTGACCTAAGATCTTCTGAGATACAACATCAAATACATACTTAGCTTCTTCATTTGCCAAACTTTCAATTTTGTCATTAATACTTGCAATATAATAAACAGATGAACTCATTAATCCATCAATTATGAAACGTAGTTTTTCTGACTTAACTTGATTAAAGAAATAATCTTGTTTTTCTTTACTAGCGAAATAATATGGCCTTAAATCTACATCACCTAATGATGGTTCTGACTTAGCCCAACTACACAGAGATTCATTGGCAAGCCACTCTTTACACGTATCACTCAAAGAGTCCTTAACGTCGATCTTTTTTTCTGGTTTTGTATTTTTTGTATCTTTACTTTCTATATCTTTAGTTGGTTCCTTAGATTCTTCAAAATCACCTCTTAAATATTTCTCCAATTCATTAAGTGGTTTGCATTTTCCGCTCTCAGATGTTTCCATAGCGATTTGTTGATATACTTCTGACATAAAATACTCAACAAGCATATTTTTAGCTAGTACGGGCAACTCTATTTCATCTCCAAATCCTCTTGCTTCAGCTATCTTATATCTTAATAAAAGCATGTTTATAAATCGTTTTATTTTTCTTGGATTACCGCATGTGTCCTTAGCTAAGATCGGGTATATCTGGTTCGCTACAACAATTTCGTTCCCTACTTCTCCGTAACGATCAGATAATATTTCATGTAAATCACTAATTGTCAACCCTTGATTTTTCCATGGTTTTTTCATTTTTTCTATTGATGCATCCAAAAGTTTTGTAAAAAGTTCATCACTTTCACTTAATTTAGAACCAATCAGTAGTAACGAAATATACATTTCGGATTCAACTTCACCTAAAGCTGGAAGCCTAAATGGTACTTGGATTAATTTTTCTAAATATCGTTTAGAAAATTCTTTACTCAGATTATTATCAAATGCCTCAGGAAAATGTTTCTTAACTGCGTATTCTATCATAGATTCATCAGCTGCTATTACAAATGCTGTTGAATTAGAAAACATAAACAATCTTATAGCTTCTAATGTTTGAATTGTTACTTCAGGTAAGCATCTATCTAAATCATCAATAAGAATTACTAATTTATCTATCTTTGATTCTTCCAATAAAGCTGAAAATGACTCTTGAAATTCGGCGAACTCCTTAGTCGTAGATGTATCTTCAAAAACTTTAGAATCCTTTAAGTATTGACCTACATTTTCAATTGTACTACTAACTTTTTCTGCATCAGCAAAGTTTCCTTTTAAAGTATCAAGTATACTAGTTAGCAGCCCAATCGGTGGCACTCCGGTAGTTGCTGTAAGCGCAAGGCTTCCCGCACCTTTTGCGACATTTAACCAATTAATATTTTTCCATATTTTTTTAACAGCTTCTCCACATTTACTGCTCAGGCTTCGCTTCTTTATAAGTTCTGATACTATCGCACTCATAAGTGCAATTTTTGCATCCTCAAACCCTTGATGTTTCCATCCATTAAATTTTATACATTCTGTCTTTTCTTTTCCTTGAAACTCATCCTCTACCATTTCAAGTACACTTGATTTTCCAGCACCCCAATCTCCATGTATTCCTATTGAAATTGGCTTTTCTTTACTCTCATTAATAAGTTCAACTATTGTCTTTGCAATAGCTCTGTTATTTAGCATATCTACTTTGGTTTCATTATCTGACAATATCATCTGTTATCCCTCCCCATTAAAAGATTCCATATATCTTTGCTGGTTAGAAGAAGTCTTTTCTATGGGGATCATCTCAACCTACAATTCAATAACATTGGACATTTATCCCCCCGTCATACATAAAAACTAAACTATATTATTGTTTTAATTGTATATCTTTAGGAGATATATTTCAACATCACTCACTAAATTTTTCCAATATTCGCAATTCCTCATCCTTAATCGTTCTATCAAAAGGTTTTGGTCTTAACAGCTTTAGCTCCGGCAGGAACAGCTATTCAGTGACTATTCCTGCCTGCCTTTTAATCAAAATATGAAATCCGTCGATTCATCACTCTTTAATATTTCATTATTCCATTTACTAAAGAAAACCCAGTTACCAAACACCTTTATGGCAACTGAGTTTCAATGTAGTTATATTCTATTAATAGCCGTTCTTGTTCTACCGTTCTTTTGTGCTCATGAATTAATAAGGCAACTTCAGGAAAAAGAGAAATGATCTCGTCCTTTTGCACAATTTCAAGATCACGTTCAGAAGCAACACGTTGGCTTTCTGCCATTTTCCACTCATTTTCTCCCATTAATATAATCTTAGGATCACCATTATGGTTTTTCACCCAAGAATATATGTTATACGCTATTTGTAGCCCATCACCATCAATGTCTGCCCAAATATAGATATCGGACGATTTGTTTTTCAAAAGATCCCTTATAATTCTCCTATGGGTATTACTCCAATACCCCTCACTCCACATAATCAAAGCATCATTCCTCAAGTAGTACGTTTTATTCAAAATCGTTTCAAAAACCGTAAGATTTTCAACTATAATTATCGATTTTAAACTCTCATCCGGCTTGAACTTTGACTTTTGAACAGTCTGCTCTGATAGTATGGATGGAAGCCCACACGTAAGTGATACCGGCTGTTTGCCTTCTAACTGATAACTTGCCTCTCCATATAGCCACACAGTTTCTGGATGGATGAGGATTCCAATCGCTGCAAGCGGTATTCCGATAATCGCTTCAATCCTTTTTCTGTACCTATCCAAAATCTTAGTATTATGCCATAATAGACTGGATAAGGTACGCAGAGGCATCGTCTTATTTGCACCTATCAGGGCTCTACCATATGCGATTGTTAATAATGCAGAACGGAATTTGACTTTAGCCTTTGGTGACACAGGAAAAGCCTCGTTCTCTTTACCTGTTAGTCTATCTACTCCAATAGTTACAAGCATCTCAAGTTTCCTTGCAACATCTGAATCTAAAGGCTCCCACGTAGTACGTATCTTTTCAACCTCTCCAATTATCTGTTGTTCCCATTCTGCACGGTTCTTCTTTTTCGGAAGTAAACTCTCAATATCTTTTTTTGCTCTAGGATCAATGGTTAGTTCAAAAGGAGTAAAATATAATCCTTTGGATGGCCTTTCATTTCTTTCATAAACTGCAATGATCCCAGCCTTTATCATCACTTCTATTGCATCATGAATATCCGTAAGTACCAATTTTTTATTGGCATGCGCAACGACCGAACTCCATCTGCTATATCCCTTATACCATAAAATATCTAAAATAGTTCTCATTGCATATTCTAAGCCATGGGGTTTATTAACTGTATCTATTACTCCAGCGTATTGGATTCCTCTGCGAATTCTATATGGTGCAAAACGTGTTTGTTTTTTGGTATCTCTCCAGTAGAGCTCATGCTCTTCCAAGCCTTCTTGCAACATTTGGCGGTTCCCCACCTGCTCCGTCATACAACAAGCCTCCTTGTCTCAACAACGATGTTGTCTGCATAGTCTTGTTCTTCCGGTCTAAACTTGGAAGTTATATAGCCAACGTCTACCCATTCAACAGTATTCAAGCTTGCTGATATTTGGTGAGTAATAAAGTATTGCATATTTGTTTTCTGCAGGAGTAACCCAATTTCATTTGCTCTATAGTCATCGACTCTGGACGTAGGTTCATCCAAGAACATCACTGAGCACTTTGTTCCTTCTCTACTATTGTTGACAGCTGCTAAAAGAAGCATAATCGAGACAGCTGCCCGCTGACCTTTTGACAAGCCAGGATCAAAATATGGCTTAGGCTCTTTCCCGTCAAATCCAATTTTCAGATGCAGCTTCCATTGCAAATAGTCATCACCGTTCTGTTCAAACTTTCCGCTTGCTTTTGCACCTAGAAGACTTGCCATTTCTGTAAATTCCTCAATATATTGCTCCATTGTCTCCTTAACATGAATCTTCAATGCCGATTTCGCAATATCCAATTGGACCTGCCATTCACGTCTGTCCTCTCTGGCCTTTTCAAGATCCTGATTCAATCGATCGATATTTAACTTTTGTTGTTCGACCATAACAATGATTCCGGCATTTATCACTTTACTGTCAATATTGTTAAGCTCAATTGCATGCCTCAATTCCATCTGACGGTCTTTTAGAAGAGACTCCGTCCATTCCGTCCCATCTCTTTTTTGGAATATATGATCATTTTTCACTTCCACCTCAATAAACTCAATGGCATGGGAGTCAAAATTATTTTCTTTCAGGTCACTGATAGCTTTTGATAGCAATTGCACAACCGTTTTAATGCTACCCTGATATCCTTTAATGCTGTTCTCTTTTGACTGGATTTTTTCATCCATCATTCCAATTTCCGACTGTACCCTTACCATTTCTTGAGAGATAGAAGTTATTCTCTCCCAAACAGCTTTTTGTCTGCCAATTACTTCGTCATGAGCTTTTCTTGCCTCATCCTTGCTAACTTCGGCTTTCTTAAATTCTTTTAATAAGGAATCTTTGATTTCCAGCTTGTTTGGCAATTTCAGTCTCTCTTTTTGCAAATGTATTCTCTCTCTCAAAGCCTCCACTTTTTCGTTCTGCTCTTTATAGTCATTATCTACCTTATTAAGCCCATCTTGTACTTCGGACAACTGTGTCAATAGATTCTCTTTAAGTATTTTCTGTGTAGGCCCTCCCAAGACAAGATCTTTGGTTCTTAAGAACAAGGACCCATCATCATCCTGCAGCAATCCTTTTTGGGTTAATGTAATATACCCTTCTGCTTGAAGCTTAAGCCCTTCTTCAACATCCTCAACAAGGTAAACATTGTTAAGATAATCTAGATATCCACCTATGCTTTCTTCATTCTCAACAATCAAAGCCGATCTTAGTGAAACATATTTTCCATGCAAAAGCTTTGAATTTACTGGGTATTTGGATTTTGACGGAAGACAAATTCGTGCTCCATATTCATATTTCTCTTGTAATTTCCTGGTCTCCAATTGAAATGGTTTTTCTACTACCGTTCGATATCTCTCACGTCCCAGATATGCTTCTATCGCTACAGTCCACTTTATATATTCTTCTTTTATGGAAATGCAATTTGCCAGCATAATCGCGGGAATGCTATTCTGTTTTAAAGCATTCTGATAGTTTTGAACCCACGGTGGCAATACAAGCTTATTTCCCGCTAGTGTACTCAGCTTTTCCTTTATGGCTTTAATTTCTTGATTCAGTTTCTCGCGGTTCACTCCAAGGCTGTTAAATAGCTGCCGTTCATCTTCCAGAGATTTCTCCAGCTCGTTAAGAGGCTCTGCCTTAATTGCCTCCAGGGTTTCAATTTCACGGTTTACACCTTTTAACTGCGTGTTAATTTCTACAAAATATTCACTACATTTATATGCCTGTTCTTCAGACTGCTTAGATAAATCTTCCAACCTAGACTTCTCTTGTCCTGCATGGTCCAGTTCCGATTTTACATTGTTATACGATAAATTGAGTTTTTCACGTTCATTAATCAACTCATTTTTATCCTGCTGCGCCTTTTCCATTTCTTTATTCAAAGAATCTAGGTCTGTCTTAGCATCCCAATACTGCCTTTTTAACAAAAGGGTATTAATCTTTTGAAGTTCTACCTTTCTGGCCTCATTTTCCTCATATTTTCGTTTATTTTCTTCGTATTCAACCAGTTTTAATTCTGCTTCCCTTAAATCCTTTATTGTGTTGACCTCTAATTGTTCAAGTTCTCCTACCTTGGCACTGATTTCATCATGACGCTCTTGAATTTTCTTTTGTCCCTTCAGTTCAAATACGGTGTCAAAAAGCTCGAAAGGATCTTTATCGACAATATATTGCACTTCTTCAGGACGGAGAGTCATCAGTTTTCGGAAAGAAGCTGTTACTCCAGCTCTTTCAATTAGTTGAAGATAGGCATTATACTTGACTAACCGCTCTCTATAATTTCTTGGGTTTTGTCCCAAATCAGCCAAATTGTCAAATGGACCGTCGAATACATAATATTCGCGATCACATTTGCCCGCGTTTTTGAAGAGCCTTACACAGACGCTTACTTCGTCCGATCTATAGTTTTCTGCCACAAACGGTCTTCTCTCATCCACACGGTTCCAGAATGCTACTTTAACAACAGCCCAATTGGATTTTGGATAAATATAATGTCCCATCTCTCTATGATTCTCAAATTTCGCATCTCCCAAAGTAATTCGCAGTGCATCCATTAATGTTGTTTTACCTCCTCCTGAGGGTCCAACAAACGCATTCACCTTTGGGTGGCATGGATATGACTCAGCTGCTGTTCTAATAAGTCCCCAATGTGCTGTATTCCAATCTTTGATAACTAACATTATTCCATATCCTCCTCAGTTTCGGCACTTTCGTCCATTGATAAATCAACTCCAAATAGGGAATTGATACTTGCCTCCGCAATATCAGTCAGCAGTTCATCATGAAGCATATAAAGAGCTGGCCCTGCCTTGTATACCTCCTGACCTCTTGTCTTAATTAAAAAGCCTAGCCTTGTAAGTAATTGCATAAGCTTTCTCAATGAGTTTTCAGGCGTCGTTCTTCTGTTTCTCGGAACAAACTTTTTCCCATAGGTTTGGTATATTTGCTGAAAGGTAACCGATAGATCCGTGCCTTGAGGTACATGTCCCGCCCGCAAAGGCAACAAAAGTTTTGTATATAAAATCAAGATTAATGCCAAGTGACGTCCCTCTAAGTTTTGAAACCGAGCATTGAATTGTGAAAAGCCGTCGTACTCTTTATACTTGCGCACCAGATACCATGGACATTCCGGAACGTTTACCAGCTCCAGTCCAAGTTTGGCCAGTTGTGTCTCAACACCCCTGTATACTTCAGCATTTTTAAGTTCCGGCAGGGAGTTTTTTTCCTCCCAGCCAAAATATAATCGAGCACATATACTTCTAATCTCATGTTCTATATCTAAAATTAACATATTATCCCCCTTCAGCATCTTTCAATTTTACTACCCCGTATGTAATAAGCTCTACCGGTCCCTTTTCCAGAATTTCAATTTTACCTTCCAGCTGCAATTCAAATTGCTGTTTACTTGGTGTGAGTGACAGTTCATTTCGAATCGTAACTAAAAGCCCTGTTCTATAAAGAGATTGTCCAAATGTATTCTTAACGACAACTTCCGGCAAAGGTATAACCGGCTTCCTTTCTAAAGAAAACAGTAATTCCCTGTAGAACGCATTTATATCCCCTTCTGCATTAGACACAACAACCTGACGCTTTTCAATCTCTGCAATAGGAGGTGGCGGTGCGGGTTCTTGAATCTCTGGCTTACGCTGCAAATACGCAATACCGCGCTGTAAAATTTCTTCTTTCGATATATGAAATACAATCCTTGGCGATGCAAAGCGCTTCTTCACCAGATTTGACAAGAAATCTATTGAAACCTTTTCTATAAACTCATCTACTTGCTCAGGGTTTAAATATTTACCAAAGGCTCGTGCATTTGCTTGTATTTCAAGAAGCATGTATTCAATTATTTTATGGTATAATGCATTAATATCGGCACTTAAGCCAAGAACCTCAGTTGTTAGCGAATACATATATTTCTTTAGATTTCTTTTCTTAAAACGCTTTTCCACTCCTTGAAGTGCCCTCAGAATATCACCCTCATAAGCAATTTTTTTAATCAGTGCAGGTGATTTTTGTTCTAGAGCTTGCTCCATTTCAGCTTTTTTCTGTTTTAATAGTCCTATAGCTCCTTGTAAGTTTGATTGAGCAATATCCTCGTCGCTTCCTGCAATATCATCGAAATCAGTTAATGCAAAAGAAAGGTTGATATCCTTTTCATCGTTACTATTTTCGTTGTTAAAAGTAGTTGAAAAGAACATCGATAGCGCTCTTGCATGAGTTGGAATTTCATATCGAATTCCATTGCTGACAATCCAATGATATTTTAAAAGCTTGCTAAAAACTTCATTCTTCATGTCACTTGAAAGATAATTGAGAGCTTCAAATGCACTTTCCTTTGTAAATATACCCGGTGTTTCACAAATTAATGTTTTGAATGCAGCGAGACACAAAGTTATAGTTTCATTGTTATGCATACTAAAAACTTTAAAAAGGTCATAATATTTTTCAAGATTCCTTGCCTGAAGAATATGAGGGTGGAAAAGATAGCTCTCATTTTTATTGTCTTCTATCCTCTGGTATCTATCTAGAGAGCTATCCTCATCTCCTAATATAGTCCATATTGGCACTTCATCATTATTCTCACTTCGTGAACTTGGTATTTGAGTGTTTCCATCCATTACATAATTGTGTCCCATTCAGAAAAACCTCTATCCTAAATATTTAATCCCATTTACAGACATTCAGAATTGTCATTTTGAAAAAAAATCATTTCAATACCATTGTTTACCATTTTTGCGGATCGTATTCAAGTATCACTAACAATTATGTACAATAACAAATCAAAAACCTGCCAACACGAAAACCCTCAGCAAACTGAGAGTTTTTGTCTTAACAGATTTTGTCCTAAGCATGAACAGCCGAGCTGTAACTATTCCTGCCTACCTTTTACTCATAATAAATGTTTTTGGCAAGTACCTTTTCGTGCACTTCGGAACTTAATTTTCCGAGCACC
>JBFNEZ010000122.1:0-11742 GCA_040797825.1 Thermotaleaceae bacterium
GCTGCCTAAGACTATTGATCTTTATGACCAGCCCATCAATATCAAAGGGAAGGTCGCCTCTTTGAAGAGCCCATTTTTCACAAAGGGCAACTACTTCATCAATTGATTTACAGACTTCATAGGGAGAAGTTTTAAAACCCAATTCCTTCAGATAATCTAGTCCTTCTGTATGCTTTTGAAATAAATGCTCATCCATCTGTTGTATATTAAAGATAAATATGTCTAAAGGTCTTTGGGCAGTGATTTTGGAATCCAGTTGTCGAAGGGAACCAGCGGCAGCATTCCTTGGATTGGCAAAAATTGCATCTCCCTTTTCCTCCTGCTTTCTATTTAATTCAGCAAATTTTTCCCGGGAAATAAAAACCTCTCCACGGACTTCCAGATCCATTTCCTCTTTTAATTTTAATGGGATACTCTTGATAGTACGCAGGTTTTGGGTGACATCCTCCCCCACATAGCCATCACCCCGGGTGGCCCCTTGAACAAATTTCCCATCTTCATAGCGAAGGGCAATAGACAAACCATCAATTTTATATTCGACAACATACTCAATTTCTTCATCTATGGTTTTGCGCACCCGTTTGTCGAACTCTATCAATTCTCCTTGACTATAGCTATTGTCCAAACTCAGCATAGGAACGCTGTGGACTACCTGCTGAAATTGACTAAGGGCTTGTCCTCCTACCCGCTGGGTAGGAGATTCAACAGTAATTAATTCGGGATATTGATTCTCTAAAGCTATAAGTTTTTCCATCAGCTTATCATATTCAAAGTCACTGATTTTAGGATCATCCAATACATGATAGCAGTAGTTATGGTGTTCTATCTCCCCACGAAGTGCATTGATTTTTTCCCTTGCTTCCTGAAGCTTCATATAGAAACCTCCTTTGTATTCATATTGAAGAAAAACATATTATTTTAAGATAGAATTTTTAAAGGTGCAAAGCCTAATACCAATTTTTTAATCCCTGCATTGTCAAAGGCAATGGTCACCTCTGCCTTTTCTCCACTGCCCTTTATAGAAATTATCGTTCCTATGCCAAATTTCTCATGCCTTACCTTCGCCCCGGGCTTTAGATCCTTACTACCTGTATTTTCTATGGGTTTTGGCCTGGTATCTAGGGATAGACCGCGATAGATTCCAGGTTCTGGAGATAAGGTTCTTTTTTGCTTTGCCACCTCTTCTTCTCTGTCCCGATCGATATATTCCTCTGCAATTTCATCAATAAATCTGGACATACCATTATAATTGGTTTTTCCATAGAGGGTTCTCACCATGGCATGGGTTAAGAACAATACTTCCTTTGCCCTTGTAATCCCCACATAACAAAGACGTCTTTCTTCCTCCACGTCTTGATCACTATAGGCGGCCCTAGAGCTTGGAAAAATTCCTTCTTCCATCCCTGCCAGGAAAACCACAGGAAACTCCAATCCTTTGGCACTGTGCAGGGTCATCAGTACCACTGCATTTTCCTGCTCTTCCATTTGATCCATGTCTGTTACTAAAGAAATAGTAGCCAAGAACTCCTCTAAGGTATTCTCTTCTGCTGTATTTTCAAACTCCATGGCTACGGATATAAACTCCTGAAGGTTTTCTATCCTGCTGTTGGCCTCCACACTATTTTCTTTCTGCAGCTCTTCTATATATCCTGATTCTTCAAGAACCTTTCTAATGATCTCCGATACACCCATCTCATCTTTGAGCTCGCTATATTTCATAATCAAAGAAGCAAATTCATTGATCCCAGAAATCACCCGCCGTGAAAACCCACCCAAGGCCTCGGCCTCCAGCATAGCACTAAAAAGACTCTCTCCAGTTTTAGCTCCGTGCTGTTCCAGCTTTTCTATGGTTTTATCCCCAATCCCCCTTTTGGGAACATTCAGAACTCTTTTAACGCTCAAGTCATCCAATGAATTTTGTATGAGCCGGAGATAGGCAATGATATCCTTGATTTCCTTCCGTGCATAGAACTTGAGACCACCATAAATACGATAAGGCATCGCCGCCCGCATGAGCATGTCCTCCAAAACCCGTGATTGGGCATTGGTTCGGTAAAGAATAGCAAACTCTCCGTAGTTTCGCCCTTCTGTTTCCCCCATCTCTTGAATCTGTCGAACAATATACTGGGCTTCTTCATGTTCATTCATGGCCTTATAATAACGCAGGCGATCCCCAGAACGATTGGAAGTCCAAAGAGCTTTGCTCTTTCTCCCTCGATTGTTTTGAATTACTGAGTTGGCTGCATCCAGTATAGTTTGGGTAGAACGGTAATTTTGCTCCAGCTTGATCACTGTCGTATCAGAAAAATCATCTTCAAAATTGAGTATATTTCGAATATCCGCCCCTCTCCAACTGTATATGGATTGATCGTCATCCCCCACCACACACAAGTTTTTATGTGCCTGAGCTAGCATATGCACCAGCATATACTGGATTTGGTTGGTGTCTTGATATTCATCCACCATGATGTATTGGAATTTATGCTGATAGTAGCCCAGTACCCTGGGTTCATTTTGAAACAACTCTACAGTCTTAAAGAGAAGATCATCAAAATCCAGGGCATTGTTTTTCTTTAGTTTCTTTTGATATAGTCCATAGATTTGTCCAACCTTTTCCAGTTGAAAATCCCCCGCTGCTTCTTTCATGAATTGGCTGGGAGTAAGCATTCGATCCTTTGCACTGCCCATCTTGCCCTGTACCATGGCCAAAGGAAAAAGGTCCGTATTTACATTGAGCTCCTTATAGCAGTCCTTCAACACATTCTGCTGATCGGTGCCATCATAGATTACAAAATCCCGTGTATATCCTATTTTCTCAATATCTCTTCGTAATATTCTCACACAGGCCGAATGAAAGGTACTCACCCAGATATCCGTAGGAAATCTCAGCAGCGCATCCACCCGCTCCTTCATCTCCTTGGCCGCCTTATTGGTAAAGGTAATGGCCAATATATTGCCCGGATAAACATCCAACTCCTCTATTAAGTAAGCGATGCGATGGGTCAAAACCCTAGTTTTTCCAGATCCTGCTCCTGCCAGTATCAACAGGGGCCCTTCGGTTTTGAGGACCGCTTCTCGCTGCATTTCATTTAAATGTTTTAAATCCATGGATAGACTCCTTTCTATTTTCAAACTCTCATATCTATCTTATAGGATTTTGTCCATCCTGACAACAATATCATACATTTTACAGAACTAACGTTCTTTCGTGCCCAGTTTTTATTATTCTGTACATCTATATCCTTGCTTTTTGAAGATAATCTGCAGTTTATACTTTTGAAGACAGCAAAAAAAGTCATAGCTAGCTTATCCATCCTCAGCCAGCTATGACTTTTTTCCTTATCCTGCTTACTGCCATACATTCAAATAATAGAACGAACACTATCTATCTAAAATAGCGCCATTATTCATTCTATAGTTTATCTTCTTTCATAAACTGTGCATTCGTTCCATTGATCTCCCAAAACTCCTCTGATGCCCTCTTTCCGATACCCTCTGTATACTGTCCTACTATATCTAAATATTCATCTTCATCAATGGCCAAAATCCTGCCATCCCTATAGATAATCTTACCCTCAACTACTGATAATCCAACCTCTTCCCCTCTAGCACTATAAACTAGATTGGGGATAATATTTCTCATGGGCTTTGTGAATACAGGCAGCATGGAGGGTTTTTTTAAATCAATTGCGATGAAATCAGCTCTCTTACCTGCTTCAAGAGACCCAACCATTTCTCCAAGTCCTATAGCCCTGGCCCCTTCTATAGTAGCCATGCGCAATGCTCTCCATGCCGGCATGACTTCAGGATTGGTATATTTAATTTTATTTAGAAGTGCCACCAGCTTCATTTCATTGATGATGCTATGACAGTTATTCCCTGGTGCTTGGTCGGAACCCAGTGCCACATTTCCCCCTGCCTCTTGAAAAACAGTGGAAGGAGGCACAATACCATCAATTATGGCTATAGAGCCAGGGCAGACAATCATCGATGCGCCGCTCCGGGCCACGGTTCTCGCTTCCTCATCATTGGCATCTGTTAGATGCACTGCAATCAGTGTTTCATCAAGATATCCAATTTCCTTTAACCACTCAATCGGTCTTTTGCCATACCGTTTTACAACCTGGTAGGTTTCTCTGTCTCCTTGCTGGGTATGCATGTGTATCTTTGTGTTTCTTTCCTTGGCAAGCCTCTGAATCTTCAACAGAAGATCTTTCCCTAAGAAATCAGGTCCTTGGGGCCCAAACAATACTTTGATTCTACCATTTGCTTTATTGTGCCACTTATCATACAACGCTAGATTTTCCTGCAGGCTTTTCTCCCCTAAGGCTTCTTCATACGCATAGAGCTCACCTGGATTATATACCCTTCTTTTCGCTTCTCTTACTAAATGAGTAATATTTCCCCTGGCGCCTACCTTGTCAATAAATCCACAGACTGGATCCATAAAATTTTCATAATCTCCCAAGGTTGTAGTCCCTGCCCGAATAGCTTCTATCACGGCCAACCTGCTGCCGGCAAATCTCTCTTCATTGGTAACTGCATTATCAAAGGGCTGCAGCCCATACATCATCCAATTATTGGTGTCCTGTGCAAGACCTCTCATGATGCAGCATCCCGTATGCATATGGGCATCTATAAGTCCCGGTATTACCGCATGGTGGTTTAAATCCACATACTCCTCTGCTGTATACTCTTTGTCTACTATATCTGCGTCTACAAATGTCACTATTTTTCCAGCATCTACAACCATAGAAACACCTGATTTATATCCAACACCGGTTCCTTCCATTGTATAAAAGTGTGATGCTTTAACGATCATATCTACTTTTTTCATTTATCAGAGCTCCCCTTTACTGTCATAATTTACGCTTCAGCTTTAATCTCTTTATTATTAGACTTTGAAATTGTTGACATAAAGAATAGTATGATCACAAGCACCACCGCTGTCACAGCTATACTCAAATAATACTGACCTGTCAACCCTCCGAAAAGGAATCCTAGAAATGATGCAGAGCCCACCGCAATTCCATATACAAGCTGAGTTGAAACATGGACGATATGATCACAGGCAGCTCCTGTGGAGGACATGATAGTAGTATCTGAAATCGGAGAACATTGATCCCCAAATAGTCCCCCGCCTATTACTGCGCCGATAATGAAAGGTATAGGAATATCAAAGGATACTGCCATCGGTACAGCTATGGGCATCATAATCGCCCAAACCCCCCAGGAACTTCCCGTGGCGAATGAAATCAGTGCCCCAAATAAGAATATTAATCCAGGCACCAATCCACCCACTAAGTAATCCTGCACGACGCCTGAGAGGAAAGCCCCAACACCCATGGCACCAGTAATCCCCCCCATGGACCAGGCCATCACAAGTATAAACGGTACCATGATTAATTCTGCCATACCGGTTACAAATCCATTTACACCTTCTGTAAATTTAAACAATCCAGTGGAAACCCCCACTGCACCTGCCGCTATGCTTCCACTCATAAACCCCATGGAAATTGCCAGGGTTATATTGCCTTTAATAAAAGCTCCTCGAATTCCATTTGCCCCAATGTCTCCACTCCAAAATATTGTAGTGAATATACATACAAATAAAGTGACCATAGGAATGACAAAATTCTTTATAGTTAAATTATAAGCTTCTGGAAATTTCACTTTCACCTCCGGTACAAGAGGAGAGGCTCCATCTGGTAAAAGCTTCCCTGTTTCCCTTGCCCTTTTTTCTTCTCTATACATAGGCCCTATATCCAAACCTGCTACTGCAACAATGAGGACAGTGGCCATTGCAAAAATACCATAGAGATTAAAGGGAAACATTTGGATGTAGATGGACCATTCATTTCCCGCAATAGATGCCGCTGCCAACTGTGTAGCGATTAATCCAGCTATAAAGGGTCCATAGCTGCTGATAGGTGAAAAGGCCGCAAGGTTACATCCCATAGAGTCTAGTATGTAAGCCAGCTTTGCCCTAGAGATCCTAACCTTATCGGTAACGGGTCTCATAATGGTACCTAGAATAAGGCATGGTTCTGTATAAGAGAATATAAATGCACTTGCCCATGTAATGATTTGGCCTTTTTTTCCATTGTCGATACTCTTTGTAACCACTTTAGCAAAAGCTTCTGCTGCCCCCGTAATACGAAGCATATGTACAAATCCACCTGCTAAGGTAACCAGAACAAGCAGTCCTGCATTATATGTATTCCCGATCGAAGGAACCATATAGTCTGAAACAATCCTTGCAAAACCGATCAATGGATTATATCCATTGACAATTGTAGCTCCTGCCCAAACTGCGATAAATAACGATAATAATGTCTGTTTTGTCCTAAGTGCCAAGACAATCGCAATAATTGGCGGCAGTAAACTTATCCAACCAAAGTCTGACATAAACATACCCCCTTAAATTGTAAGATTTTTGTATCATGTTGCTAAAGCAATTTTGATACCAACATTTAAATCATGATTTTATAAGGAGTGTATCTATTCTGTGACTATGGAAAGTAAAAAAATTTTACCCTTTGAAGATTAGGCTTCTATACTGCTTAGAAAATCTTCTTGTAAAAACAAGTATTTCAACAAAAACCCTGCAAAGATATAAGTCAAAATATTTTGACTGAAAAGTAAAAATATTTTGACTTATATCTTATTTTAGTTCATATTTACTTAGCTTGTAGCTCAAGGCCTGTTTAGAAATCTTTAGTTTTTTTGCAGCCTCTGCAAGGCTGTGGGTAGAATCTAAGGCCTGTATAATTAGTTTTTTCTCATATCTGCACACTTTTTCAGAAAGAGACATATTTTCCATATCCTTCTCAAATTTCCTTTTTTCTGCTTCAAATCGATGGGTCAAATAGGATGGCAAGTCTGTTTTTTGAATAAACCTAGAACCAATAATGTTAAATGCACCCTCAATAATATTCTTTAGTTCTCGAACATTTCCTGGCCAGCTGTAATTCATAAAAATTTCGTCTACTTCATCGCTTATGCCTAATACACTTTTATTCATTTTTATATTATAGGTACAAATAAAATGATCCGTTAGATATTTGATATCCCCCACCCTTTCCCTCAGGGGAGGAATATCTATCTGTACTACATTTAACCGATAATACAAGTCTTCCCTTAAGCGTTTCTCCTTTACACAAACCAAAGGATTCTCATTAACTGCTGAAATAATTTTAATATCTATAGGTATGGCCTCTGTACCGCCTATCCGCGTTACTTTTTTTTCTTCTATGGCCTTTAATATTTTGGTCTGCATATTTAGCTCCATAGAATTAATTTCATCCAAAAACAGTGTTCCTCCATTGGCAACTTCAAACAAACCACTTCTATGCTCTGCACCCGTATAACAGCCCTTTACCGTACCAAATAAAATACTTTCTAATAAACTAGAGGGGATGGCTGCACAGTTTTGTGATACAAATCTTTTGTCATGTCTGCTGCTGTAGGTATGTATGGCTTGTGCAAATAACTCTTTTCCAGTGCCTGTCTCTCCATAGATCAATACAGATGAATCTGTATTGGCTATCTTGGGAATTTTAGATTTTGTTACCTTCATAGCTGAAGAGGTGGATATGATATCCTCTATATGGTATAAACCTTTTTTCTCAATGGCATACTTTATGGGAAATACAATATTTTGCCGTTCATTTCCCTGTATGCATCTCGCAAGATCTATGGCTCCGATTATCTGTCCATTGTTAATAATAGGCAGGGTGCTATATAAATTGGTTACATTTTGTCCATGCTTTGTAGTAAGATGTTCTATCTGATCATATATGGGCTTCCCATCCCTCAATACCCGCATAATGCTGCTGGTTTCTTCTGTTAGTTCAGGGTGTATGTCTAATATGGTTTTTCCAATAATATCATTTTCTTTTAAGTCATATATATCCGTTCGCATGTTTGTATAGTATAAAATAACGCCCTTTTCATCGGTTATGATGACACTATCAAAGTAGTTATATATATTCAACAGCCTTTCAACATTTTTCAACCCCAACCACCTCCCGTATTACACCATTTTACGTAAATCCATGATAGAATCTTTTTTATTTTCAAACGCTTATACCTATATTATAGGATTTTCTCCATCCTTACAACAGCTTCCTACCTATTTTAGAGTGAATCTTCCTTCTAGAAGCAATTCCATCTTCCATAAAGTATCCTATGCTTTCCTCATCTTTTGCAAAAATGAGGAAAGTTAAAATAGACCTACATCTCTTCAATCTAATGACGAGATATAGGTCTATTTTCATATTCATGTTATGTTCTTTATTACTCCTGCACTGGTTAACCTTTACTCAATTTTTCTGCAAAAGATTTTCATCTATATAAGTAAAGGTATAGCTATCAGTCCAATCATAGTTATAATTGTCCAGAAAACCCAGATAAATGCCATAAATCCCCATACATCTTTTAATTTCATACCTACAACGGAAAGGGCGGGTATTACATAAAGTGGTTGCAATAAATTGGTGGCCTCATCACCATAAACGAATGCATTGATAACATGGGGAATATTCGCATTAAGGCTTTGAGCTGCATCAACAAGTAAGGGACCTTGTACAATCCACTGTCCACCCTGTGACGGAATAAATAAGTTTACTACAGATGCAGAAATATATGCCCAAACTGGCATTGTTGCTCCAGAAGCTACGTTCATAATTCCGTTTACTACAACAGCTCCAAATCCTGAATCGACCATCATTCCTGCAATTCCTCCATAGAATGGGAATTGCATCATAATTTCTGTTGCTAATTTCATATTGTCTTTATAGGCCTCAACAAACTTTCTAGGAGAATTATATAAGAAAGTGTTTAATATAACGAATAAAAAGATTACAAAGTTAATATTAAGAGCTCCAAGAAAACCTTTTTCCATGAAAGTTGTAACAATAATTGCTAGTCCAGCAAAACCAATTAAATACATCATGATTTTACTTCCATTCATTCTATCGGCTAGGGTAACTATTTCTTCTGCTTCAATTTCTTCAACATCATCTAAGGCCGTCTTATATTCTACAATTTCATGCTGAGGTGGTCTGGTCAGTATACTCAGTATGATTGTAAATAATGCCAATATGGTAAACAAGGTAACGTTCATAGGATTATATACAGTTACTGCTTGGTTCAGTACCCCTATTTTATCAACCAAGAAGTGTCCATCTGTGGCAACTAGGGCATATACTGAGGCTGATGGTCCGAGACATTGACCCAAAATCATGGTGGAATAACCAGCAGCAACCATCATCGGAAAATGGAGACCTTTCACTTGCTTTGATAGCTGCATGGCCAGTATCGGCGTAACCACAGTACAAAATGCCCAGTTAATAAAGCTTGATATATAACCAAAACCCATTAATAATATCATTGCTCCAACTGGGGTTTTTGGTATACTTGCAATCTTAATCAAAACCTTTTTTACTTGTTTGGCCTTAGCAGCAGCGGCACATGTAACTACCATAAAGGCCATCTGGAAAGCAAAGGTCATTTGAGTCCAAAAACCGCTGTACCAATGTTTAATCATGGATAGAGGACCATTTCCCGTAAAAACCATACCCAAAGCAAAAACAATTAATGTAAGAACAAGGCAAAATACAAAAGAATCGGGTATAATTTTATCGGCAGCAAACTGAAATTTTTTACTGATCCGCCAAAACAATGAACCTTTCTCTTTAGAATCAGCTAGGCTGTTATTCATTTTATTAACTCTCCTTCCTTATTCAATATAGTTTTGGGAAGTCTTTAACTGAAGGATTAATTTTTTATTAAATTTCTTCTTTATTTCTTCGGCCTTTTCTGCTGGATAACTAAAAAATCCTTCTCCTGACTTTAGCCCCAGCTTATTTTCTGATACTTTTTGGCGCAGTATCGGATTTGCCTCTTTTCTATCGTCCATCACCTTTAGCAAATTATCTCCTACTGTACACCAAATATCTAATCCCCCTAAATCTGCCACCTCTAATTGTCCTGTTGTAGCATATCTAAATGCGGGGCCAAACTTCAGTGCTTTATCTATATCCTCCGGCTCAGCCACACCCATTTCAATCAATGAGAATACCTCTCTTGCTACCCCTTGTTGAATTCGATTTGCTACCAATCCAGGTACATCCTTCAAAACCTTCACCGTTTGCTTTCCAATTTTTTTGTAAAGGTTTTCCACCTCAATATAAACCGTCTCACTGGTATTACCGAAAAATGATAATTCAGCAATCGGCATTAGATGTCCAGGATTGTACCAGTGACATACCATCGTCCTTTTTTTTCGTTCTTGTGAAATTAGCATCATGATATCTTCTAATGGCAAGCTAGAAGTATTGCTGGCGAATATGGTATCTGGCTTACAGTATTGATCTAACTCTTTAAATAAGTTCTGTTTTAATTGAAGATTTTCCGGGGTTGCCTCGATTACATAATCAGCATCTTCGACACAGGGGCGAAGTTTTGAATACAATTGGATATTTTCAAGGGTTCTTTCTATCGCCTCTTCAGAGATAACGTCATTCTCTTGTAGAAATTGGAGCTCATCCCTGATTGTATTCTTAACAGTTGTTCTTATGCTATCATTGATTTCGAAAAGGTTTACAGGATAACCATACATGGCAAAGGTTTCTGCAATGCCATGCCCCATGGTTCCTGCCCCTAATACTGCTATTTTTTTGATCATTCTACTCCCCTCTTTCCTTTAGCCCTAATATATTTCTTGCATCTTCTACGGTTGCAACCTCTTTTGATGATGCCCTGATAATATTTGCGGCTCTTTCAACAAACTGTGCATTTGATTTTGCCAGTTCTCCAGGTCCAAAGTAAACATTATCTTCCATGCCGACCCTCACATGTCCACCCATGGCTATTGCTGCCAGCATGATTGGAATATGTCCTTTACCGATTCCAAGAGCTGACCAAGTAGAGCCTTCTGGAATAAGGTTCTTAAGAAATACCAAATTTTCAATAGTTGCTGTCATGCCCCCAGCAGCCCCTAATACGAATTGATAATGCAGCGGTGCTTTTAACACGCCTTTCTTCTGATAATAAAAGGAATTATAAACCATTCCTGCGTCAAAAATCTCTATCTCTGGCTTAACCCCATGCTCCTGCATTGTATATCCAAGTTCTTCTAGAAATTTGGGATGGTTAATAAACAGGCTATTGTGCATCCAATTCATGGAGCCGCAATCATAAGAAGCTAATTCTGGTTTTATAGATTTTAGGTGAGCCTGCCTCGTTTCGTCCGTTGCGTTTAAATCACCCGATGTTGTTAGGTTCAGTATAATATCGCACTTTTCCTTTATTAAAGCAACCGTTTCCTCGAATTTTTCTTTGCTCATGGTGCCTTTGCCCTCATTATCCCGCATGTGTAAATGGGCTATTGCCGCACCTGCTTTCCAACATTCATAAACATCGTTTGCAATTTCCTGCGGCGTTAAAGGTACATTTGGATTGTCTTGTTTTGATGGCCATGCCCCAGTTGTAGCAACTGTGATAATTGTTTTGCTCATTTTTTGTCCTCCCTTTATTTTTTAGTACACCTCTCCATATAAAGCAAACATCATGCCATTTATACGAGAGTCTTTTAGAAAACCCTTAAAGGAAGAAATATCAGTCATGTTAGAGATAATGTATCTTAACAAACAGAAATACAAACTGTATACTTCAATCCTATCGATGAAAAATTTCATCAATAGAATTGAAAATATTACACTTTACATATCTATATTG
>JBFNEZ010000123.1:0-11687 GCA_040797825.1 Thermotaleaceae bacterium
GCTTTGCTGTCGTCGAAGGATACCTAGGGTTTCCTAGGGAAAGCGTCGCAGACGCTATTTTAACATAGAAAAACTATGGAATAAATATGAAAACTTGTGTAAAATAGAGATGGTATTCTGAAAAAATACAGATTCTTTGTTGATGTCGCTGAATTCGTACTTCATGAGAGATGGAGATTATAAATAAGTATATATTAAGGGAGTTGCACTATGAATACAGTTATTATTTTAGCAGCAGGAAAAGGTCTTAGGATGAAAGCGGAAGTAAATAAACAGTATCTAGTTTTAAAAGACAAGCCCATTATAGCTCATACCATTGAGGCCTTTCAAAATAGCTTCCTTATTGATGAAATCATATTAGTAATTAATCAAAATGAACAAGAGCTATTTAAAAATAAAATTTTAACGCCCTTTTCCTTTGATAAAGTGTCAATGATTGTAGGTGGTGGCGCAGAAAGGCAGCATTCTGTTTATCATGGATTATCTGTTATCCATGATAAGACGGATATTGTACTTATTCACGATGGTGCACGACCATTGATTACTTCAGATATCATAGAAAGATGTATAGAAGGTGCCAAACAATATGGGGCAGTATCTGCAGGGGTTCCAATCAAAGAGACCATTAAGATTGTAGCTAAAGAAGGCTTTGTTCAATATACACCTAAAAGAGAAGATGTTTGGGTGACGCAAACCCCCCAAGCTTTTCAAGTTGATATTATTAAACAAGCCCATGAATTTGCAAAAAAGCAGGGTTTGTTAGGAACTGATGATGCCATGTTAGTAGAATATATGGGGAAGAAGATGAAAATGGTGCAAGGAGACTATGAAAATATTAAGATTACAACTCCAGAGGATTTGATCGCTGCAGAAGGAATATTGAACTACCGAAGGAAAATACAAGAGGAAAATCAAAAAGGAGAAAGCAAATGATAAGAGTTGGAAATGGTTTTGATGTACATCAATTAGTAGAAGGAAGAAAACTGATTATAGGAGGAGTAGAAATTCCTTATCAAAGGGGATTAGATGGACATTCCGATGCGGATGTACTGCTTCATGCCATTAAAGATGCCCTACTAGGAGCTGCTGGACTTGGAGATATTGGAAGGCATTTTCCTGACTCCGATGAACAATATAGGGGAGTTTCTAGTTTGAAACTGCTGTCGGAGGTTCATTGTAAATTATTTGAAAAAGGATATCATGTGAACAATATCGATGCCACCATTATTGCCCAGGCTCCCAAAATGGCCCCCTACATCCAAACTATGGAAAAAAATATTGCTGAAACATTAGAAGTCGAATTAGATAAAGTCAATATAAAAGCTACTACTACGGAAAAATTGGGTTTTACAGGTAGAGGAGAAGGTATTGCTGCCCAGGCTGTGGTTACTATTTTAGCTATTAAGAGAACTGACTAATAAAAAGCAATTGGGCGTTGACAATTTATAGGGAATTCGTTAATATATATTTAAAATTAAATCTATAAAAGACTAAGATAGGGAATAGTAAAAGGGAACAACCTATTAGAGAGCAAAATCCTAAGGCTGAAAGATTTTGTAGGCAAATAAACCTTTGAACCCGCCCTGGAGTTTTATCCTGAAAATCAGTAAGTCTTTCGGTACTGGACCGTTATAGCCAGATAAAGAGAACCCTTTAGGGGGTTAATTAGAGTGGTACCGCGGAAAATAAGCCTTTCGTCTCTATATAGTTTATGGAGGCGAAGGGCTTTTATGTTTGTGCTCTTAAAATATTTCATTATCATGTAATAGAACCGGTAGTGTAAGCCCATACTACATAGTTAAGTGAAAGGAGATAATAAAGATGGCAAAAAAAGAAAAAGAGTTTGTACAGGATATTACACCAATGGAAGTTGATTTTCCACAATGGTATACAGATGTAATTTTAAAGACTGATTTGGTGGATTATTCTCCTGTAAGAGGCTTTATGGTGATTAAGCCCTATGGCTATGCCATATGGGAAAACATCCAAAAATACATGGATAAACGGTTTAAGGATACAGGACATAAAAATTGCTACTTTCCATTGTTGATTCCAGAGAGCCTTCTTAAGAAAGAAGCTGAGCACGTAGAGGGTTTTGCGCCAGAGGTGGCTTGGGTTACCCATGGGGGAAAGGAAGAACTACAAGAAAGACTTTGTGTACGTCCTACTTCTGAGACAATTATCTGCTCTATGTATGCAAAATGGCTAAAATCCTATAGAGAACTTCCTTATCTGTACAACCAGTGGTGCAGTGTTGTGCGATGGGAAAAAACTACGAGGCCATTTTTAAGAACTTCAGAATTCTTATGGCAAGAGGGTCATACCCTCCACGAAACCTATGAAGAGGCTCAAGCAGAAACTTTGCAAATGCTGCAAATTTATAAAGAAACGGCAGAAGATCTATTGGCTATTCCCGTAGTTACAGGAAGAAAAAGTGATAAAGAAAAGTTTGCAGGAGCCTACGCAACCTATACCATGGAAGCCCTAATGCATGATGGAAAGGCACTGCAGGCAGGCACTTCTCATAATTTGGGACAGCATTTCACTCAGGCCTTCGAGATTACCTATCTAGATAGAAATGGGGATATGCAAAATCCTTATCATACTTCATGGGGCGTTTCAACGCGGCTGATCGGTGGAATAATCATGGTCCATGGAGATAATCGGGGTCTTGTACTGCCTCCAAGGGTAGCTCCTGTGCAGGTGGTCATGATTCCGATTGCCCAACATAAAGAAGGTGTATTGGATAAGGTGTATGAACTGAAAAAATCCTTAGGAGAAGATATCCGTATTGAAATTGACGATAGCACCAACTATTCTCCAGGCTGGAAGTTCAATGAATGGGAGATGAAAGGTGTACCTATCCGTATTGAAGTAGGACCACGGGATATAGAAAATAATCAAGTCGTTATTTTTAGAAGAGATACTTTGGAAAAACAGCCGGTCTCAATGGATGGTTTGAGAGAAACCGTACTCAATTTGTTAGATGATATCCATGAAGGGCTTTTAGAAAAAGCAAGAACAATGAGAGATGAAAAAAGCTATTATGTTTCGGATTTCAAAGATTTTTCAAAAAAAATGGAAGCTTCTCCTGGCTTTGCAAAGGCCATGTGGTGTGGCAGCCGTGAATGTGAAGACAACATTAAGGCCCAGACCAGTGCAACTATTCGGTGTATCCCCTTTGAACAGGAAGACCTGGGAGACAAATGTCATTTCTGTGGCAAGGAAGCAAAGCATATGGTCTATGTAGCCAAAGCTTATTAGAAAATGTGCTGTTTGGATAGAGGCAGAACTACGTCTGCCTCTTTTCCATTATCTTTTTAAAATCAAGGATATGGGAAGGCCGTATAATCTCAAAGTCCTAGGGAAAAATATGGTATATAAAGTCCAAATTCTTTAATTTCTTGATTGGTAAAATGATTTAAGGTATAATAAGCTAATATGACAGGGAGACATGAGAAAATGTTTCTGATCGTTTCAAGGAGGTAGGCATATGTCAGTAAGAACTAGATTTGCACCAAGTCCTACGGGATTTGTTCATATTGGAAGTTTAAGAACAGCTTTATACAACTATTTGTTTGCTAAAAAGCACCAAGGTCAATATATTCTGCGAATAGAAGATACGGATCAAAACAGATATGTTGAAGGGGCAGTAGAGGGAATGATTCATGCTCTTTCTTGGGCTGGAGTATGTCATGATGAAGGAGCTGTAATAGAAGAAAGCAAGCTTGTACAAAAAGGAGATTATGGTCCTTACATACAATCAGAACGTTTAGATATCTACAAAAAGCATATTCAACAGTTGTTGGAAAGTGGTCATGCTTATCACTGTTTTTGCTCTAAAGATAGAATAGATGCAGTGAGAGAAGAACAAAAGGCCAAGGGAATGCTGCCTAAATATGATGGACATTGCAGAGGGATTTCCGTTGAAGAAGCAATAAAAAGGATTGAAGCTGGTGAACCTTATGTGATTCGATTAAAGCTGCCTCACAATCGAGATATTCATTTTCAAGATGTGGTCAGAGGACATGTTGCTGTCAATACAGAAGATATGGATGATCAAGTGCTCATGAAATCCGATGGATTTCCTACCTATCATTTTGCCGTGGTAGTGGATGACCACTTAATGGGCATTACCCATGTGATTCGAGGAGAGGAATGGTTGCCTTCCACGCCTAAACATGTATTTACCTATGAGGCCTTTGGCTGGAAAGCTCCTGAATTTGTTCATCTGCCCAATATTTTGAATGCAGATAAGAAAAAGCTAAGTAAACGGCAGGGAGACGTAGCCGTAGAAGATTTTATACGAAAGGGTTATCTTCCAGAAGGCTTGGTGAACTACATTGCCTTAGTAGGTTGGAGTCCTGAAGAAAATCAAGAAATTTTTTCTATGGAAGAATTAATTGCACAGTTTTCTTTGGACAGAGTATCTAAAAGCGGAGGGGTTTTTGATACAGACAAACTAAACTATATTAATGCCCATTATATAAAAGAAAGCTCTGATGAAAGAATTACGGATTTGGCTATACCCCATCTCATTGCAGCTGGATATATTACAGACTTGGAGGCAAAGGAGCGTTACCAATGGCTGGTAGATATGGTTCGGGTCTTAAAGGGCTATCTTTCTTATGTCGGTGAGATTACTCAAAAAGTAGATATGTTCTTTAAAAAAGAAATAGAACCAGAGGATCAAGAGGCAGCAGAACTGCTAAAATTGGAACACGTACCACAATTGGCAGAATTGTTTGAACAAAAGGTTATAGAAGCAGAAATCATTGATGAAGAATTTGGAAAGCGGGTATTTAAAGAGATACAAAAAGAAACAGGGATTAAAGGGCAAAATCTTTTCCGACCTGTTCGTGTATTATTGACAGGCAGTGCCCACGGACCTGACATGCCTTTGATTATTAAAGTTTTAGGAAAACAAAATATCCTTTCCCGCATAGAATATGTAAAAGAACATCTATTATAGATGAGATAATAGTATGATTAAATATTAAAAAAGGCTTTGAACAGGAGAGTAGGTAAAAATATCCGAACAGAGAGAAGCTGCCATTGGCTGAGAGCAGCTTAAGGAACTGTTTTTTCTGAAATGCACCTGGGAGCCGTTGCCCGAAATAATAGTAGGCGCATCCGGTTAGCACCGTTACATGCTCTAGAAAGCTGAGGCTATTGGCCTAAGCAGAGTGGAACCGCGGAAAACCTTCGTCTCTGTATTTATACGGGATGAAGGTTTTACTATTTCTATCAGTGGAATGGAGGAGAAGGTTGTGGGTAAATTTTTTCAAATGATCAATGAAGATATTATGGCAGTTATGGAAAGAGATCCTGCTGCGAAAAGTAAGCTGGAGATACTGCTCTGTTATCCTGGGATTCATGCCATTATCAATCATCGAATTGCCCATAGCCTCAATAATAGAGGCTTTGTGGTATTGGCCCGTGTTATATCCCAAATTAGTCGATGGATAACGGGGATAGAGATTCACCCGGGGGCTACAATTGGAAGACGATTGTTTATCGATCATGGAATGGGTGTGGTGATTGGTGAAACAACAGAGATTGGAGATGATGTAACTATCTATCAGGGAGCAACCTTGGGGGGTACAGGAAAAGAAAAGGGAAAGCGCCATCCCACTATTGGAAATAATGTGGTAATTAGCAGTGGAGCTAAAATATTAGGGCCCTTTACCGTAGGCGATAATTCTAAGATTGGAGCAGGATCCGTTGTTTTACGAGAGGTTCCTCCTAATTGTACAGTGGTAGGGGTACCGGGTCATATTGTCATAAAAGATAACATTAAGTTAAAAACTATGCACAAAGAAGAAATTGATCTGGATCAAGTAAGATTACCAGATCCTGTTGCAGAAGAGCTGGAATGTTTGAGAAAGCGGATTGCTGAATTGGAGAAAAAATTTCAAAATAGGGAGAGATAGAAGATGAAATTGTATAACACTCTGACGAGAAAGAAAGAAGAATTTATTCCTATGGTCCCTGGAGAGGTAAAAATGTATGTATGTGGTCCCACCGTTTATAACTATTTTCATATTGGCAATGCGAGACCTTTTATCGTTTTCGATACATTAAGAAGGTATTTGGAGTATCGAGGTTATCGCGTGACATACGTTCAAAACTTTACAGATGTGGATGATAAGATTATTTCTAAGGCGAACCAAGAAGGAATTACACCACAAGAAGTAAGTGAAAAATACATCGAAGAATATTTTAAAGATGCAACTGCACTAGGGATAAGTAGAGCAAGTGTTCATCCGAGAGTTACGGAGAATATACCTGAAATCATCGCCTTTGTTGAGAAGCTTATAGAGAAGGGGTATGCCTATGCAATAGAGGGGGATGTATATTTTGACACCAGTCGTTTTGCAGATTATGGGAAGCTATCGAAACAAAACTTGGAGGATTTAGAGGCAGGAGCAAGAATTGAAGTAAAAGAAGTGAAGAAAAATCCCATGGACTTTGCCCTTTGGAAGGCACAGAAAGCAGGAGAGCTGGCGTGGGAAAGTCCTTGGGGAAAAGGACGGCCTGGTTGGCATATTGAATGTTCTGTTATGTCCACAAAATATCTAGGGGAGACCATTGATATTCACGCGGGAGGACAAGATTTAATCTTTCCCCATCATGAAAATGAAATTGCTCAAAGTGAAGCTTGCAGCGGTCACACCTTTGCTCAATATTGGCTGCATAATGGATATATCAATATAGATAACGAGAAAATGTCCAAATCTAAAGGAAACTTTTTTACAGTAAGAGATATTTTAAAGGAATATGATGCTGAAACCGTAAGATTCTTTTTGTTGTCTGCCCAATATAGAAATCCCATCAATTTTAGCAAAGAATTGATGGAGCAATCTAAAACCGCCTTGGAAAGGTTATATACAGCTAAGAAAAATTTAGAGCATCTGTATCAAAATGCCAGTGAAAAACCTATGGAAGATAATGAAAAAGAGCTCTTAAAAGACCTAGGAAGATACAGAGAAAAGTTTATCACTGCTATGGACGATGACATGAATACTGCAGATGGTATTGCTGCTATTTTTGAACTAGTTAAGGAAATAAACGGAAGGATCAAAGGAGGACATAGTAAAGAACTGGTTCAGAAAAGTCTTGAACTTCTTAGGGAGCTTACAGGAGTTCTGGGCTTTTTAGGCAAGCAGGAAGAGAATTTAGATAGGGAGATAGAAGAGCTGGTTCAGATGAGACAGCAAGCAAGAAAAGAGAAGAATTTTGCCTTGTCCGATCAAATACGAGACCAGTTGAAGGAACGTGGGGTTGTCTTAGAAGATACGCCTCAAGGCGTAAGGGTTATAAAAAGATAGAAAGAATTTTCAAAATTCTTATAAGGCGGGTTATTTCATGAATATAGATTTTTTAAAGGAATTAGGTATGACAAAAAAGACAAAGGAAGAAATACAGCTTGTACATCCCTTGGTACTTGCCTATTTAGGAGATGCTGTTTATGAAGTTTTTGTTAGAACCTACATTCTCCATCGACATGGAGGAAATGTAAATGTTCTTCATAAGCTAGCGACAAAATTTGTAAAAGCAGCTGCACAGGCAGAAATTGTTCATCTGCTAGAACCACAGTTAACAGAAGAAGAATGGGGAATTATCAAAAAAGGAAGAAATCAAAAATCAGGAACAGTACCTAAAAATGCCAATGTGGGTGAATATCGATATGCTACTGGATTTGAGAGTCTTGTAGGATATTTGTATTTGACAGAGCAAAATCAAAGATTAGAAAGGTTGATCCAGTTAGCGTTGGATATCATTGAGAAAAAGGAGATAGGTCATGAATAGAAAAGAGAATATATTGATTTTGATTTCAGTGGTTTTAGTGATTGCTTTACTTGGAAAATCTTTCTTTCTTGATGAGGTTAGAAATATTAGGGGAGACGAATTAAAGTTCAAACAGTTTGTTGATAAAGCGGTTGAAGAGAAAATGCAAGGATTTATGACAAAAAAGGGTTTGATCAGATATAGGGTAGTAGCTATTGAAAAACTCAGTGATGAGGGAACATCCTTGATAGAATATCTAAATGAAGAAGGAACGGAATATGTGGAGGGGTCCATCGAAGGGCAGTATCAAGCAAAGGTACGAGCTTATTTTCTCCATGTGATTCCTTATAAGGATATACGGGTACGCAGCAGAGAATAGGAGCTAGGTCTAAAAATTGACCTATCTCCTTTACAAAAATTCATCCGCCTTCAGTCCTATAAATAGGAACTATTAAGGAATAGAATCAATTCTATAGTCCAAGATGTCCTAGGATATGATATAATTTGGGATGAAAAGAAAAGATATGATAAGGAGGATGGAAAATGAAAGTCGAATTACTTCAATATACCCCAGAACCCGAGAAGGTGGTAGCAGCTGCAGCCAAATTATGCTATTCTGCTGTAGGTGTGGACAAGATTATGGAGGACTTATCGGTTGATAAAATTGAAAAATTTGTTTCCATGCTGATGGGAATGGGGCACGAGTCTCCTATTGAGCACGTTTCTTTTACTTTCGCTGCCGAGGGTGTAAGCCGTGTACTCACCCATCAATTGGTAAGACATCGTATAGCTTCCTTTTCTCAGCAATCTCAACGATATGTAAAGTTGGAGCAATTTGAGTATATTATTCCTCCCAGTATAGCCATGATACCAGAAGCTAAAGAAAAATTTATCATGGCCATGGAAGCAGATCAGGCTTGTTACAATCAATTAGTAGATATTTTGTATACCAAGCATTATGAAGGATTAATAGGAGAAGGAAAAACAGAAAAACAAGCAAAGCTAGCAGCTGAAAAAATGGCTATTGAGGATGCGCGATATGTGTTTCCCAATGCTTGTGAGACAAAAATAGTATATACCATGAATGCGCGCACGCTTATGAATTTTTTCCATCATCGATGTTGTGAAAGAGCCCAGTGGGAGATTCGTCAATTGGCAATAGAAATGTTAAAGCTGGTAAAAGGTGTTGCGCCTAACCTCTTTAAGTATAGCGGACCTAATTGTTTGAATGCTCCTTGTCCTGAGGGGAGCATGACCTGTGGAAAAATTAATGCAATACGAGAGAACTTCAAAAATCTATAGCCTTACTATGGGAGGACCTGTATGTCCTCCTGTTAGATTTTAAAAGGATGGACAATACTGCTGATGACATAGGCTGTAGATTTTACATAACCTAAAGAAACAGTGGGTAAGCTATATAGCAAATACGACAAGAGAGGTGCCAAGATGACCCAGTCTGACAGAATAGAGGGAAGAAATCCGGTCTTAGAAGCAATTAAGGCGGAACGTGAGATAGACAAAATACTCATTGCAAAAGGCGCAGAGCAAGGTTCTATTCAAAAAATAATAGGGATGGCAAAGGACAGAGGGATACCTATACAGTATGTAGAAAGACAAAAGCTCGACCAAATGGCAGAGTCTCATTCCCATCAAGGAATTCTGGCTATGGTAGCAGCCTATGACTATGTAGAAGTAGATGAAATTCTAAAGAAGGCACAGAAAAAAGGAGAACCGCCCTTTTTAGTGATCTTAGATGAAATCACCGATCCTCATAATTTAGGTGCCATTCTTAGAACGGCCAACGCCGCCGGAGTCCATGGAATTATTATACCTAAAAGGAGAGCTGTGGGCCTAACCGCTGTTGTAGCTAAAACTTCTGCGGGTGCCATTGAATACGTTTCTGTAGCAAAGGTGTCTAACCTTGCTCGTACCATTGATGGGTTAAAGGAAAAAGGTTTGTGGATTGTAGGTGCTGATATGGATGGGGAGAAAACCTACTACGAACAAGATATGACAGGAAATGTAGTCTTGGTAATTGGCAGTGAAGGACAAGGGATCGGAAGATTAATTAAAGAAAAATGTGATTTCATTGTACGCATACCCATGAAGGGAGAAATGAGTTCCCTAAATGCTTCTATTGCAGCTTCTCTATTGATGTATGAGGTGATGCGTCAAAAAGAGAGAAAGAAATAGGGTGAAAGGGATTGAATCATTATCTTTTTGTTGATGGTTACAATATTATCAATGCTTGGCCGGAATTGAAGCAGTTGAGTGTAGATAACCTGCAACAGGCACGAGAAAAACTGATCGAACAGATGATTGAATACCAATCCTATACAGGGGAGCGGGTAACCATTGTATTTGATGCCCATTTGGTAAAAGGGAGCAATTTAAAAAGTGAGACCATCAATGGAATTGATGTAATTTTTACAAAGGAGCATCAAACTGCTGATTCCTATATAGAAAAGCAGATTGAAGGATTTATACGAAATCGTAAAAATCGTGTACGCGTAGCTACTTCTGATTGGGCGGAACAACAAATTGTTTTAGGTAGTGGTGCTACCCGTATTTCTGCAAGAGAATTAAAAATAGAAATGGAGCTTGTAAAAAAAAATATACGAAAAAAAACAGCAGAAATCAACCATAACCGTTCTGCTTTAGAAGAACGACTGGATGACAAAATAGTTGAAATCCTTGAAAAATGGCGTAGAAAAGAGTAAATCAACTTGACTACATAATCTGGGTAGGATATAATAAAAATACAGTTTTTGTGCTTTTAGTATACAATGTGAGTGTTATACACTGTTTCTTCATAAAATGTATAAAGATATTCTACGAAGAAAAGAGAAGTTTGTTTAAAAACAAGAGAAAGCACAAATCAAATACAGTGCTGGAGGCGATATGGGTGGGAATTGGAGCACAAAAAGAAATACTAGATCACTACGAACGAATGATTGATGAAGATGTCGTTGAAGATGCCAGAAATGGAGATACCCAAGCACTAGAATATCTTATAAAAAAGTATAAAAACTTTGTTCGTGCAAAAGCAAGATCCTACTTCTTAATCGGTGCAGATCGTGAGGATATCATTCAAGAGGGAATGATTGGTTTGTTTAAGGCCATACGAGATTTTCGACCGGACAAGTTATCTTCTTTTAGAGCCTTCGCAGAACTGTGTATTACCAGACAAATTATCACTGCAATTAAGACGGCTACGCGACAAAAACACATACCATTAAATTCCTATGTTTCTTTAAATAAGCCAATCTATGATGAGGAATCTGACAGAACCCTATTAGATGTACTTTCCGGTGCTAAAATTTCTGATCCGGAGGAATTGATTATATCAAGGGAAGAATTAGGACATATTGAATCTAAAATTGGAGAAATATTAAGTGATTTAGAATGGAAAGTGCTCATGTCCTATCTTCAAGGAAAGTCTTATCAAGAGATAGCTGTGGATTTAGAAAGACATGTAAAATCTATTGACAACGCACTGCAGCGGGTAAAGCGAAAGCTAGAACGCTATTTAGAGGTGCGCAGTAGTTAAAAAATGGAAAATAATTTATTATAAAAATTGTTGACATAGACAACGGAAGATAGTAAAATATAAAACAGTGAATGCCCATGTGGCTCAGCAGGTTAGAGCGTCGCCTTGGTAAGGCGGAGATCGGCGGTTCGAATCCGCTCATGGGCTCCATTAATTCATAAAATACATATAGACACACACGGATGAGTTTACTTAGTATTAAGGTTAATAATAGATGTTTTGTATTCTGTGAAAATATTAAGTGTGTAGGAGGAGAAGGAAATGGCAAAGGCTAAATTTGAAAGAAATAAGCCCCATGTTAACATTGGAACAATTGGACACGTAGACCACGGTAAAACAACATTAA
>JBFNEZ010000124.1:0-11655 GCA_040797825.1 Thermotaleaceae bacterium
AAGAGTCAATCATATGGATGAAAAAGTAAATCGTATAGATGAAAGAGTCAATCATGTGGATGAAAAAGTAAATCGCATAGATGAAAGAGTCAATCGTATAGAAAATAAATTAGACTGTGTATATAATCAAACCGCGGATTTAACAGAGTTTAAAACAGAAACCTTTCAGAATTTTTTAGATATAAAAGATACCTTGAAATTTGTATTGCATAAGGAGATTGAAACAGAAAAAGAAATATTTACGTTGAAACAAGGGAGTCAAAGCAAATAAGTCTTATCATATAAACGCTAAGGCTGCCTCCCTGGGTAATGATGAAGTTGTAGAGAAAGGATAAGTAGTTTTTGATTTATTATAAAGAAGAAATAGAAAAATGGGGGATGTAGAGATGAAAGTACGCAAGGCCATTATACCAGCAGCAGGGTTGGGAACTAGATTTTTACCGGCTACCAAGGCACAACCAAAGGAAATGCTGCCAATTGTGGACAAACCGACGTTGCAATACATCATTGAGGAAGCTGTTTCCTCGGGGATAGAGGAGATCCTAATCATTACAGGCCGAAATAAAAAGTCTATTGAGGATCATTTTGACAAGTCTGTGGAGTTGGAACTTGAACTGGAGTCTAAGGGAAAAAAGGAACTGCTGGAAGAAGTTAGGAAAATCTCTGATATGGTAAATATTCATTACATTAGACAAAAAGAGCCTAAAGGATTAGGCCATGCCATACATTGTGCCAAGAGCTTTATCGGAAATGAGCCCTTTGCTGTATTACTTGGTGATGATATCGTACATTCAGAAAAGCCTTGTTTAAAGCAGATGATAGATGCCCATAATGAATACAAGACATCTATCTTAGGCGTACAGGAAGTGGCTATAGAAGATGTATGCAAATACGGTATCGTTGATGGAAAGCACATAGAAGGAAGAGTATATAAGGTGAAGGGCTTAGTAGAGAAGCCTGCTGTAGAAAATGCCCCTTCCAATGTGGCAATCTTGGGAAGGTATATCATCAACCCGGCTATCTTTGAGATACTAGAAAATACCAAACCAGGCAAGGGTGGAGAGATTCAGCTTACGGATGGGCTTAAAGAACTAGCTCAAAGAGAGGCTATGTATGCCTATAACTTCGAGGGTCGAAGATATGACGTGGGCGATAAGCAAGGATTCTTAGAAGCTACTGTGGAGTTTGCCTTAAGACGGGAAGATTTGAGAGAAGAGTTCTTAAATTATATGGTTAAAATTGTACAGAAGGAAACAAAGGGTACAGTGTTGGACGAAGCTGCTGCTACGGAAGAGAAATAACCATATAGATGAAATGCTAAAGAAAAACAAAAGGTCATTACAAGCAAAGGGTGCTTGTAATGACCTTTTGTTTTATGTGAAAAAAATATGGAGCACCTTGGACAGGTTAGGCATAATTTATAAAAATTTTTAATAAAATGTAGCATAAAACGTAGGGGGGAAAAGAGATGGAGTATGAAATTGATTTGTCTCAAATTTATTGTATGTTGATGAGAAGAAAGTGGTTTATCCTGTGTATCACCATGCTAGGTATCACCCTATCCCAAATATATAGTTTTTTTATAGTAGAACCTATTTATAAAGCCAATGTCAGTATCATTATAGGGAAAGAAGATACACAGTTTTTTTTAGAAGACAAATATACCAACAATGATGTGATGTTGTATCTCAAAGTAGCAAAAACCTATGAGGAGATTGCAAAATCAAGAATTGTTCGAAATAAAGCAGAAGGCTTATTGGAGGATGAGGTCTTTAAAGGTATTATCCATCTACAGGTATCAGCCAAGTCAGATACTCAAGTACTGAATATCACTGTTTCCCATGGGTCGCCTCAGGCAGCGGTGATGTGTGCCGATGCTTTGGCAAAAAGCTTTATTCAGGTAGCCAATGAAGTATTGCCAGCCAGTCAATTGAAGATACTGGATAAAGCAGAGTGGCCTAAGATGCCTGTTTCTCCTAACTATAAGCTGAATATGGCCATTGGTGCTGTCCTGGGGATGATGGTTGCTGTTGGCCTTATTTTCCTGTTGGAGTATCTCAATCCAACTATCGAATCGGAAGAAGATATCAGACGTTATTTGGAGTTTCCTGTTTTGGGAATTGTACCCCAGTAGAAAAAAATACATAGGAGAAATATTATGTTAAAAAAACAATGGGTTATCCATACATTTTCCGATGCAAGAACAGCAATGGTCATCATACTTTTATTATTCAATATCCTATGGATAGGGCTATTCTACAATCAATGGAAGATTGCTGAAAGGAATCAGAGAGACATGGCGCAAAAACAAAAGCTTGTAGGCCAAGGAATGGAGGAAGTGCAAGCACAATGTAAGGCCTACTATGCCCAGCAGTTACAAAAGCTCTTTGGAGAGGAAGACTTGGTTTTTCTGGCACAAAACCGCTGGCGCTATGTGATTACACTCAATGGGAAGGTGGTAGAGCGTGAGATTATCTATTTGGAGGAGCCCTCTGCCCACATTATTCTAGCAGAGTTCGTAGAAGATAAAGAGCTTTTACCAGAGGAAATATTAAAGAAAGGGACCATTACAGGCAGTGATCCAAAGGATTTTTTACAGGACCATCTTCGTGTGATTACAAATGCTGCCTATAGTACAAAGGTTGAAACATCTAAACAGGGCCGAAGGGTGATCTATGATTTTAAAGATATTCCTAAGGGAACGATTATCAATCTAAAGCCTAGCGTATTACTAAAGGAGCGCTTGTCAATAGGAACTAAGGAAGCTCAATGGGGCAGTTATATAGAGGTCATCTCAAGATAATTCTATTTAAAATGCAAGGGGGAGAGTAATGGAGATTCAAAATAAATACTTTAATAGGATGATGGGGATTGTACTGGTTAGCTTATTAGCACTGAGTTTTTTCAGCAATACAAAACTGGTATATGGAAAGGAGAATGAGGGAAAGGTGTCTATTGAAGCTTATTATGAAAATAACAATATCGTAGTAAGCGTGACACCTGAAAAAAAAGCAGGTAGTTCCTTCAACACAATGGACAGAACCCAGATATGGGGAGACTACGGCAGAGGTTGGTTTTTGATAAAGGATTACAATGCTTCATCCCAAAATGAGCAGGAATTCAGATGGGATTTAAAAACCTTAGATGACAACAATGAAGGGGGAGCCCGTGCCTATCTGGGAGGAAATACAGAGCGGTTAAAGCTCTATGTGAGATGCAAAAACACAACGCCGGGAAACAGCGACAAAATGTTAGAACTATTCAAAACCTTTTATCTAGGAGGAGCGGGAGACGATCTTCAATTAACCAGCAACCACGAATCAGAAAAAGATAGACCTGTAGGGTACGATTTTCCGTTGGTGGTTACCCAGGGACAAGGGGTTCAACTTTATCTAGATTCCACAGCAAATCCTGATGAAGACTATATCGTAAAAATAGAAGGAGACAATTATTCAAAGGAGATTGAGAACAAAAAGAATCCCAAGGGAAAACGGGATCTGAAATGGACTCCGGAAGAAAGCGGCACCTTTTATATAGCCGTATACAATAAAAAATCCCAATTGGTACTGAAAAGAAAAGTATATGTGAATTCTAAAAATAAACAGTATCTTCAGCTAGAGGATCTAGCGATTGACAATGAAAATGACAGTGTATGGATAAGGCTAAAGGTAGCCGGCAGCAGGCCTACAGGGTTTAGTGGTGAAGTTAGCAAGAGTCTGCGACTGAGCATTTCAGAGCCCTATGTTTGGTCTAGAACCATAAAGGATTATGGAGATACGGTGGCCTATAATCCAGACCAGAATACTTATGAAATCAATGAGAAAAGGGAGCGCTTTACCCTAGGATCAGGTCGTTACTTTATAGGGGCAGCTATTAAAACCCCCCATTCTGTGGAGTATGATGATAGAATCACCAAAGCTTATGAAAAAAAGGGGCCAGAGACTGTAGCTTTTGAGGTAGATTTCCATGCCAATAGAGAGCCTGAGAGCAATGGGAGCTATGCTTTGGATGGTTCTTTGAAGTTTGAAATTAAAGTCAAAAATCCTCAGGAAGGGTATGAATATTCATTTTTTTTGGAGGATGCAAGGGGGAAACGCTGCGTAAAGAATTATTCTGACAGGGATACATTTACCTGGATGCCTGCAGATTCGGGAACCTATAAGATTTATGCCCGTATTCGTCAAAAGGAGAAGCTGGGAAGCTTGCCAAACTCCTATCTGAAAGAAGTATGTATTCCCATTAGTGTGGGGGAGCTCCATAAAAAAATAGAAATTCTGCAGGTGCAAATAGACAGTGCCAAGTGGACCATAGTGGATGGAAAGGTAACGAAGGTTACAGGGAATGGAAAGATTAAAGCCCATGAGCTCAATAGGGTTGAGATAGATGCACAATATAAAAACACTTCTGATAGGGAGCGGCTTATGTATAAGATAGCTATTGTATCGAAAGGACATTATTCTTATTTGGCCCCCTATAGCTTTTCAAGGGTGATACCCTTTTATCCAAAGAATACAGGTCCATATCGCTTGATGGTAATGGTGAAGGATGCCACATCGGGTTCTTACGAAGATTACTGTGAGATTTTGGTAGATGTAAGGGAATAACATGCAGGATATACAGAGGAAAAAGAAAACAGGGGGCGTTTCGATGATAAGGGAAAGATTTCATATCCATGGGAATACAGATAAGGAAAATACGGAAGCTTATAGGATGCTTCAGATAAATGTAGACTATATGATAGAACATAAAAAATTAAAGGTCATTACATTTACCAGCGTAAGGGATGAAGAGGGAAAATCAAAGCATGTATGCAATATGGCTCTTTCTATGGCACAAGAGAAAAAAAGAGTTTTACTAATCGACTGTGATATAAGAAATCCAAAGGTTCACATATTTTTTGGAGTTCCAAATGAGGAAGGACTCATCAACCTCCATGGGGTTGAGGATTATGACAAATTCGTCCTTCCTATTTTGGAATTACCTACACTGCATATCCTGACAAGCGGTCCTAAAGTGGACAATCCACAAATTACTCTGGATAATGAACAGCTTGAAAGTTTTTTAGATAGGGTGAAAGAGCGCTATGATCTGATTTTTATCAATGCACCGTCAGCAGGAGAGTCTGTAGAGGGGATTAAGCTATCTGCAATCAGTGATGGAACCATCCTAGCATTGACAGCAGGCAAAACATCGGTGACCCTAGCAAAAAAGGTAAAGGAAATGCTAAAGAGTATAAAGGCCCCAGTACTTGGAGTAATACTGGAAAAATAGGTCTAAAAGTAAAAAATAAATTAAGCTCCGAGACCACCTTTGACAAATTTTTTGGAAAGGGATCCTTATAATAAAGTATATAAGGTATACAAAGAGAATAAAATGGAAATCTTTCAAAAGTGAAAAGAATTGGAGGGATAGAATTGAGAAGCAAAAGAGAAAGGGGACCTGGCCTACTAAAGGGACTCACTTTGTTGATGTTTGTGATCACCATCTGTATTATTGGTTATGGAAGGAAAAGCTTCAGTGAAAGAACAGAAGTCCATAAACAAAGTGCCATTTTGGAGAACAAAATCATAGTAGAAGAGGAAGCCATAGAGGAAATGCCAGTATTGGAAATGGAAGAAGCGCCAAAAAAAATCTCGGAGGAAAATCTAGGAGATAGGGATATATTAGAGCCTGAAAATGGACAAGTGGAAGAGGTTGTTCAAAGCAGCAAAAAGGCTCCCTTAGAGCCTGCCCCTGTGCAAAAACCGGTGGAGGTCCCAGCCCCTCCAAAACCTGCAGCCCAACCAGCCCTAGAAAAACAAGCTCCCATAGAAGAGAAGGTTGTACCCCTTGAAGTCTTAGAAGAACCAAAGGCTCCAAATATTGAAAATCAGGAAATAGAAGCTGAGAAAAACATAGAGGAAGATCACCTTCAAGGAGAACCGGAAGCCAGTGAGCCTATGCCCACAGTGCCCTTAGAGAACAAGGAAGAAGAAAGCGATGTTCAAGATACGGACATGCCCAATGTGGAGTAGTCCTGCAATCCTAAGGGATTAAAACATATTTTGAAATACAAAATAAGAGTTCTAAAAGCAGCTCTTATTTTTGTTTATACTACTATTGGCGGAGATAGGATATAAGTAGGACTTTAAAAAACTATTGTTATAGGCTATAATCAAAAATACAAAATCCTAAAATAGGGGATATGAATATACAGGATGAAAGAGAAAGGACAGATATGAATAGAAAAAATATAGGAATAACCTTGTTTTTTATGTTGGCAGTGTGGATTGTTATAATATTTTATTTTTCTTCTCAACCCCCCAGTATATCCCATGGTCAGTCTACCATGGTGGTCAGGCTGATGAGGCGGGTAAATGAGATCTTTGATATTACCCATACAGCCCTTTATCAAAAAGCAGAAAGCTTTATAAAAGATGTACTGCTCATGGGTCGCTACAAAAGCACCAATGCGGTTGTGAGGAAAAGTGCCCATTTTGGAATATATTTTATATTGGGTATGCTATGCAGCAGCTTTGGATATGTCTATGCTAAAAAGGTCCTCATGGCTTTTCTATTGGGCATTAGTTTGCCCGTGACAGTGGCGGTGTTGGATGAGTTCAATCAGGGCTTTGTAGGCAGAACTTCCACCCTCAATGATGTGATCATTGACGGAGCAGGTGCCTTTACAGGAACAATGGTGATGATGCTCTTCCTTATGATTGTAAAGATCATTAAGGGATTGGGATATAAAAAGGCAACTTTCAGGAAGGAGAAAAGATGATGGGAGAAAAACAAATAGAGAGTAAAAGGGACAGCGAATCCTCTCAGCTGTCCTTTTTGATTTCCTAGGGGCTGATTTTTGCTTCTCATAGGAGAAACATAGAATGCACTTGTAAAATATGGTAAAATTCACTAATTTATGATTATTGGAGATTGGATTTTTTATCAAAATGCATCTGATGGCGGAAGGCTTTATAAGATAAAGACCGATGGCAGTCAGAGAACAAAGATTACGGAGGATCAAATAGGGAATATCAATGTATATGGAGATGTTGTTTTTGCCATCGATATGAATGAGGATGGGATAATAGATATTTTCGATTTGGTTGAGTTATCCAGACAGATTCAAGTGAATGAATAGAGGGAGAATAAAGCCTTGAGCCGTAAAAAAACCAAGGCTTTTGCTTATGGTATGGAAAATGGAGGATGGGATATAAATGATAATTTTCAAAGTGGACAAAAGGTGATATAATCATATAAGTACATATTCAGACAGATGAACTGATGGGAGGAGACTATGAAGAAGATTTTACTCTTTGTATTGGTATTGGTGGTAGGTGTAGCTGGTTGGGGGTATTGGCAGTGGACTCGCATTGACATTGATTTTGATCAGGGCAATGGTTGGAGGGAAAGTTCCACTCAGTCCGGGAAAGAAGCTGGCTCTGGGGAAAATGACAGTTCTCAAGAGGTAAGGATAAATCCAAAAGAGGCAATTGAGCAAGAGGTGCAAAAAGAGTTAGAAAATAGGAAAATAGAAGAAATAACTGGTATAACGCCTCAACAGCTAGAAAAAGCAGTTCTTGAAAAATATCAAGGGGCATTTGCCACCATGAAGGCAGGCTATCAAGAGGAAATTGACCGATTGATCTCTCGTGGGAAAGAAGAATACTTGGCTATGTCTGAGCAGGAAAAGAAGAAGTCCAAGCTGACCCTGGGTCTTAAGTATATCAAGCTAGGAAATGCACTGGAGGCTGCCTGTGATGAGAACTTTAACAAGGTATTGGAGCAAATGAAAAAGGAGTTGACAGAAAATGGATTGCCTGTCCATTCAATAAAGGAAGCCCAAGCCCAGTATGAGAAAGAAAAGAGTGAACGCAGAAAGTATCTGATGGATAAAGCCAGGGGAGCATTGTAAATTTGTTACCAAAGTACTATTGACAAACTTATCGAATGATGTCAAAATATGATAGATATTGTATTTTTATTTTGACGATGGAGGGATAGGTTTGTCGAATTATATCACCAATCTTAAATCTGCCGTAAAAAAAATGAATAAAGATAAAAGAATTGCAGGAAATCAATTGGTATTTAAAGAGAAAGAAGCTTTATTGGTTACGGGGACAGTGCTGAGTATTCCTATTATTGGTATTATACTTAGTGTGATTATTACCATGAGATAAACAGAACTTTTTTCATCACTAAATTTTTTCAAAACCTCTTAATAACAGAATTAAGGGGTTTTTTTAAATTTACAGGCATAGAGATTTGGTGTCCCTAGGCTGCTGGATTTCTCTCATAGTGTTTTTTACCTATAGCCATGATATAATAAAAGGATGAGAGGGGGATTTCTTTGCAGACGCTAAATCAGATATTTATATTATTCTTATTGCTTCTAATGGGCTATGTGAGCAAAAGATTGAAAATTATCAGCAACGATATGAATCGAGATTTGAGCAATCTTGTTATCAAGGTGGCCCTTCCTGCTTTGATCATCAGTTCCTTAAGCAGTTATGATTTTGAAAAGGAAATGCTCATAAAAAGTGGAGCACTCATCGTCATATCCTGTGCTGTTTATGGACTGTCTATTTTTATAGCAGCAGTTGTGCCTAAATTTTATGGGGTAGAGGGAACGACGAAGGATATTTTCCAATTCATGACCGTATTTTCCAATGTGGGATTCATGGGCTATCCCATTATCAATGCCATCTATGGTGAACAGGGAGTTTTTTACACGGCCCTGTACAACCTGCCCTTCAATGCCGTTCTCTGGACCTATGGGGTTATGGTCTTAAGCCGTCCAATGGCAGCGCCCAAGCAGGTGGTGCTGGACAATCGGGGAAGTGTTCAAATCAAGCAGTTGATCAATCCGGGATTGGTATCGGTGATGATAGGCCTGTGCCTGTTTATGACCTCTACCAAGCTGCCGGGTCCTGTGTTTTCAGCCTTTCAGGCTATGGGCAATACCTCCACACCCCTTTCCATGATTTTCATAGGATCCATATTGGCCGATACGAAGGTTAGGGCCATTTTTACCAATAGTAAAATCTTTGTCGCCAGTACCCTGCGTTTGGTTGTAATCCCTGTGATTGTTATGGTGGTTTTGCGCCTCCTTGGCTTTGAAGGGATGATGGTAGGGATACCTGTGCTGATTAGTGCCATGCCTGTGGCTGCCAATTGTGCTATTATGTCAACAACCTATGGCAATGATTACTACTTGGCTTCTCAAGGGATATTTATTTCTACTTTGCTTTCTATGGCAACCATTCCCCTCATAGCCATGCTTCTATAGAAAAAGCGATTAACTTAAATAGGTGGCCAGCATAAAGGCATCAGCGATAACCTGGGCCATATTCATGATGAGGCTCAGACGTATATGATGAATGGTAAAAGGATCGTCATTTTGCAGTTTGTCTACGATCCCTACCACCGATATCTGACCCACGCTGGGCAATGACTTTCCTACTCCTTTGCCAGGATAAATGGGACCATTTTTCAGATGAATATTTCCGATAAGATTTTCATGACCAAGACAGGCATCGACGGCAATAATAAAGGCATTGGGATGTGCTGTCTTTATTTTTTCTAAGGAAGCTTCTAGATTTACGGCATGAATAGGATGATTGAGGGTACCGTAGAGAGGATATCTAAAGCTCCTATTCTCTAAAAGGGTACCCACCAAAGGTCCCAGAGCATCTCCGATACAGCGATCGGTGCCAATACACACAACAACGGCCTCCTCTACCCATCTCTCTTTGAGAGCGGCACACAAAAACATGGGGGCGTTTTCATCGCTGAAGTGAACCTGAGGATTTGTGGTGTACAAAGGATTATATCTCTTCAAATAAAAAACACCTCCTATATGAATATATATATAGGGGGGCGAGCTAGATGATGCCATAATTAATAGATAGGGATAAAAGTGAATAAAGAAGCGGGGTTATTCCAATACTATTGAATAGAAAATATTCAGTAGAAGGAGCGGTGAACATGGCCAATTGGAAAAGTGGAAACGTGATACTTCTAACTACACTAACCCTTGTTACAGTTCTGGGTATCATGAGCATGAGACCTCAGGAATATGGATGGCTTCCCGATGGAATAAATCAATATATCCCCTATGGAGAGCTGGGAGATAGTATCCCAATGGATCCCCGAGAGGATATTTATTTTAATGATTTTGTGATGGAGGATTTGCAGACAGAAGAAGCGGTGATTGACAATGAAACTCTGCAGCGATTTATTATAGTTTATGTAGAAAAAATCAACGATAAAACCATCAACCAGGATTTTATTATAGAAAATCAAGAGCAGGTCAGGAATCTGCTGGAAGGCATGGGTTATGACAATACGACCCAGTTAAAGACTGTCCTCAATGAGGATCTGAATGAAGATACTATCCGTAAGGTTCAGGCCATTTTGTCAGAAAATCTATTTGAGCATGAGCTGAATCGTCTTTATAGCTTGTTGATCCAATAAAAACTCCGAGGAATAGGTCCTCGGAGTTTTCTTATGGCTTCTTTATTTGGTATACATTGGTAAAATCTCATAGGTTACTTGATCACCGTTGACCGTAAAGAGCATGTAAGGCAGCTGGGTGAAGATATCGTAATCATTGTTTTGTGGGAAAGCCTTTAAGCTCACATAACGAATACCATCCTCGGGAGTAACCGAGAAACTGCCGTTGCCAGGGGTAAATACCCATATATCGGTACCCTTGTTTTCCTTGGCATTTTTCAAGGTGTCCTTAAATAGCTTTTCTTCAAGAGGATCCTTGAAGGATAGGGCCTTTGGCAGTACGATAAACAGGCTTTTTGCATTTTGATTTGCCATGGTTTGCAGGAACCAAGACCATTGCTGCACGTTGGTTTCTCTTAGGCCCCCCTTGTTGTTGTCCAGCTTGATAAAGAGGCTATCTTTGTGTTTGGTAGCAGCATTGCCGCTGTTTCCTAAAACAACAGGAGATTTTAATGCCTTGCTGAGGGTGGCATCAATGGAGCCTGTAAATAGATTGAACTGGGCAGTGCCATTTGAGATTTCAGCCATCTTTGTAACGGCCATGGTATCTTGTAGGGTATCGATATCGCTGACCATACCGTGGGCAAAGAAACGGAAGCTGTTATCTCCCTTTGTTTCTGCTTTTATATTTCGGCTATCCTGAGGCTTTGGCACAGCAGGAATAGTACCCTGGAAGGCAATGGGGTAGGAGGCTGTCAGCTGATCGATCAAGATGCTTCCTGCACTCTTGGCCTCTGCTCGGGTTTCTACCATATAGATTCTTTCCAGCTTAATTGGCGCTTTCATAGTACCGGGGACAGCAGCTTCTACGTATTGCCAACCATCCCAGTTAACATTAGAAGAAAAGTCTATGGTTTGGGCTGTCCCATCGGCATCTACCAGCTTGCCTCTGAGCCAATGGCCTCCCCCTTCATTGCCAAAGACCCACATGCCAATCTTAGAAGGCCTTTGATCCAGCAGGATTCCTCCATTGTTGAACAGGAGGTAAGCCGCCCTTGTGGCATTGGTAGTGGTAAAGTCAAAAGAAAGCTTCCCAGAAGAATTGCCAGCCTTTGCAATGGAGGATAGTTCATAGCTTCCATTAACTTCTGCAGGGAAAGTGGTAAAGGTCCCCATTAGGGTTTCAAAATCTCCAAGGATTCTATCTTGGTGGCCGAT
>JBFNEZ010000125.1:0-11630 GCA_040797825.1 Thermotaleaceae bacterium
TTGTCTTAAAATAAAACCAATGGCCATCAGCAATGCGGTTAGTATATTTTTTCTTAACATCATATCGAATCGCTCCTTTTTGTTTTAGATATTTAAATTTATCAAATCGCCACTCTATTTCTGCCTCTGTTCACAACACGATGACCACCTCCTCTATGTATATCTATCAATTTTTTCCAAATAAAAAAGTCCTTCATCCCAAAAGGGACGAAAGACTTGCTTCCGCGGTACCACCCAAATTAGATAGAAATAATCTATCTCGCTTAACAGATACGGATTTATACATCGATATCCTGTTTCTATAACGGGAAACCCCCGTCCTTGGCTACTGGAAAGCTTTCGCCAGGCTTCTCCCAGGTCCATTCGTCAGATTCCTCGCTATTGGGCTCCCACCACCCCCAACTCGCTGCAGCTGGTTTCTCTAACTACTACTCCTGTTCTACGAATTTATTTTATGCACCTATTTTATTACAGAAAAGCAATGAAGTCAATAGTAATTTTTAAAATTTTTAGACAATATAGAGCTTTTTATTAAACAGTTTCTCAAATAGTTTATCACTCTTCATGGCCGCAGCAATTTCTAACTCTGGTGTATTGGAAGTTTTCAACATCAGCTGAACACTATTGGGCAATATATAGCAACTGATGTCTTCTACACTGCTGGACTCATTTCGATCTAGTTTTTCTGCTATCCTAAGAAATACACTAAGGCGTTTGATAATTTCATAATCATTTTTATCAATCAACATATTATAATTTTTCCAATCCACCTTAAATTCTTCATTTCTATGCATGGCTACGATAAAGGCACACATCACCAATTCACGATTCCTAAGTCCATTCAGTCTAGAGTTGAGGGTCAAATAGAAGCCATGTTTATGATGATTATAATAATCCACATAGACACCAATATCATGGATTTGTCCTCCCACGAAAAGTAGATTTCGCTCTTCTTCCCCCATACCATGCAGGGACTGGAGTTGATCAAATATGGAAAGAGCCAGTTTTGTAACGTGGCTACAATGTTTTAAGTTCATATCATAATTTTTCAGTATATTCTCAACACTATGGTGCAGTACATCTTCTAATATTTCATCCTTATGCTGATGCTCTTCTAAATAGTATTTATAGAATACGCCTTCACGAAGGCCATTGCCGCTAATAATAATCTTATCTGCATGAAGATAATCTATTAATGCTTTAATAGGAACTAACCCTCCTGCAATAATATCGGCCCTCTCTTTTTCCACCCCCGGGATGTCTTTTCTTTCCTCATGATTTATCTTTGTGACCAATTCGTAGGCATAAAGAACCTCATGATATTGCATTTGATAATTGTGAAGACTTTCTAAAGGAAACCCTATTTTCCGTTTGTCTATTTTAGCAAGAGTTCTAATGGAGCCTCCAAGGCCTACAATGGGTAATCCAGAGACCTCCTTTAACCAGCTGATATCTTGATACTGTTTGGTGACATAGGTCTCTAGCTTCTTAATGGCTTCTGGAGAATAGATTGTTTTTCCAAGGAATTTTTCCGTCAGAGTCACCGCTCCAAAGGGGAGGCTGATTGCTTCTTTTATCCTTCTGTCTTCTACCCATACCAATTCTGTACTGCCCCCGCCAATGTCTACAATAATGCAATCTTTAATTCTTATTGTATTCATTACGCCCATATAATCTAAATAGGCCTCTTCTTCTCCAGAGATAACCCTAAAATTAAAACCCGTTTCTAATTGAATCTTATCTAAAAAAATCTGTTGGTTAACAGCATTCCTCACCGCTGCTGTTGCAAGGGTAAATACTGCATCTACCTCATGGGCTTCTATTAACTTTTTAAAAAGTTTTAGTGTATAGAGTGTTCTTTTGATAGCCAAAGGCTTTAGAGTCATTTCTTCTCCCATATCTTCACTAAGGCGAACCATCTCTTTTGCCTGATCTATCATCTTATAGGAGCCATCTCCAAATATTTTCATAATAATCATTCGTACAGAGTTTGATCCCAAATCAATAATCGCAATTTTTCTTTCCATCTTTTTTTCTTCTATTCTCCTTTATTTTTTATTACCCCCATCTTCCTTATCCTGATTGGATAAGATTGGTTCAAACAAGGATTTGTTCTTACAAACATTATAGCTTTTTACACTTTGATGGGCAATTTGTAAAAATTCTTCTTGAGAATGGCGATGTTTTTTACCCCGTCTATCTATTTTTTTGTATTTCCCTTCATGGTTTACAATCCTTGCTTTAACATTATCCTCCAGTGTAATCTTTAGTATTTCTATTATTTTTTCTTTCAGTTCCTTTGCTTCTACAGGAAAGAGAATTTCTACTCTTCTATCCAGGTTTCTTGGCATCCAGTCGGCACTAGATAGGTAGACCTCTTCTCTCCCTCCGTTGTAAAAATAAAAAATACGACTATGCTCCAAGAAACGTCCTACAATACTTCTCACGGTAATGCTTTCACTAATATTCGGAATACCCGTACGTAAGCAGCATATTCCCCGAACAGCAAGTTCTATTTTTACTCCCGCGGCAGCAGCGCTATATAAGGCCAGAATAATTTCTTTATCAACCAAAGAATTCATCTTAGCAATAATTTTAGCTTTTCCACCAGCCATGGCAATTTTTCGCTCTCTATCTATCATATCTAAGAACTTGTATTTTAAATCCTTTGGAGCCACTGCAATCTTATACCATCCCGGAGGCTCTGAATAGCCTGACAACATATTGAATAGGGCCGATGCATCGGCACCAAACTGCCCATTGCAGGTAAACATGCCTATGTCTGTATAGAAGCGAGCAGTAATATCATTGTAATTCCCAGTTCCTAGATGGACATACCGCTTAATCCCCGCCTCTTCTTGGCGAACCACCAAAGTTATTTTACAGTGGGTTTTTAGTCCCACCAGACCATAAATTACGTGGCAGCCTGCTTTTTCTAATCTTTTTGCCCACTGGATATTGTTCTCCTCATCGAAGCGGGCTTTAACTTCAACAAGAACGGTTACTTGTTTTCCTCGTTCAGCAGCTTCCTCAAGAGCTTTAACAATGGGTGAGTCTCCGCTTACGCGGTATAGGGTTTGCTTAATAGCAAGTACCCGGGGATCCTTGGCTGCCTGTTTTACAAAGTTCACTACAGGTTCAAAGGATTCATAGGGATGATGCAGAAGAATATCTTTTTTTTGAATGGCTTCATAAATATCTTCTTCCCCCAATAAATCCTTAGGGATTTGAGACTCATATTCAGTATATTTTAAATGACCGTAATCCTCAAGGCTATACAGTTTCATAAGAAAGGTTAAATCAAGGGGCCCATTGATATAATAAATATCTCCATGATGGATCTCCAAGGCATTTTTTAGTAATTCCACCATAGTACCAGCCATTCTTTCATCTACTTCTAATCGGATAGCCGCTCCCCACTTTCTCATTTTCAAAGACTTTTCAATCTCTATCAGCAAGTCCTCAGCTTCTTCTTCTTCTAAACTCAAATCTGCATTTCTTGTGATGCGATAGGGATAGGCACAAATAATTTCCTTTCCCTGAAACAATCTCTCCATCTGGAGGCTAATGGCCTCTTCTAAAAGAACAAAACATCTCAACCCCTCATCGGTCGAAGGAAGCTCTATCATTCTGGGTAATACGGAGGGCACTTGAACGGTTGCAAAAATATATTCAGATTCCTCTTCTGTATCTTTCATGAGTATTCCTATATTTAAACTTTTATTTAAAATTAATGGAAAAGGTCGGCTTGAATCTACAGCCATGGGTGTCAATACAGGATATATGGTTTCCATAAAATAATCTTTAAGATAACTGCACTGCTCATCTGTTAAGCTTTCTTGATAGAGGATACGAATTCCCTTACGTTTCAATCCAGGTATGAGGGCACGATTAAAAGAGGTGTACTGTTCATCCACCATTCTATGGGCACGAATAGATATTTTTTTAAGCTGCTGCTTAGGGGTAAGTCCAGCAGGATCTGGTTTATTAAAACCCGCATTCACTAGATCCTTCAGAGAAGCCACACGAATCATAAAAAATTCATCTAGGTTGGAGCTGAGGATCGATAAAAACTTAAGTCTTTCGAAAAGAGGATTTTTTCTATCCCTCGCTTCTTCTAATACCCGATCGTTGAATTCTAGCCAGCTTAGTTCACGATTGATAAAATATTCCGGTTTATCTAGCATCAGCTTATTCATTTTCCAATCTTCCTTTTTATTTTTAAAATAGGGGTCATACCAAAGACTTCTTTGAAAAACTCAGCTTTTGTTTCAAAAGTCCATTCTTCTAGGAGGATATCCTCGGTGCTATCTACACGAAAGATAATTTCCTTTTCCTTTAGCTCAATTTTTAATTCTTTAATTTTCTGACGATGACTTCTATCTAAGGAATCAGCCAATCGAATCATGGCTACAAGCTTTGCTACTATAACCCTGTTTTTTTCACTCAATTTTCTAAAATTTTCATGGTTCCATTGCGGTATTTGTTTACTATGATATCGGGCCACATTGGCGATGATTTCTATCTCTTCCAGAGAAATACCCAACAGACTGGAGGCACGAATAATGTTGTAGGAGTGTATATAATGATTGGTGGGACTAATAAATTTACCGATATCATGAAGGGTTGCAGAAAGCCTCAATAAAAACCGCTCCCTTTCTCCAAGACCATGCAGAGAATCTAATTCATCAAAAATGCATAAGGCTTTCTTTTCTACATCCTTTGCATGGGCAGCATCATATTCATATTTCTGTGCCATATGATGGGCAGAACTCAATATATCTTCCATAAAATCTATCTTTCGCTGCGTATTAAATCTTTGATCAATCATATCTGAAATAATCCCATCTCGAATGGATATCAAGGGAACATGGAGCCCCTTTGCATAAGTTGTATCAAAAAATTTTTTAAAGATCATCATAGATGGAAGCACTATATCTGCTCTTTCTTGGGAAACACCATAGTTTTTAATCATATAGTGACTGGATTTGTCCAATAACTCTTCATAAAGCTGATAAAAATCTTCTTTTCTTATATATTTCAGTTTATCATAGTCTTTGGTTTTATTACACAGCTGACTAATGACACGGATTTCTCCTCCAAGGGCAATAAAATTCTTAAAGGGTTTGTCCTCTTTCCAGATATCCAAACAATCTGTACTGCTGGTAATATATTCTTCCAATATTCTTGGAAAGTTTAAAGTCCTATGTTCTATACAAGAAAGCACTTCCCGCAGACGTAGAGAACCTAACTTAATATTTTGTGTAAGGGCTAGATGATTGTTTTTGTAAACAGATATTTCAATACTCCCAGATCCAATATCTACAATCATAGCTCCCTGCTCACGAACTCTTTGATGATCAAAAAGATTCTCCCGAATAGACTTATAAGTAAGATATCGTTCCTCTGCATTGCTAATCACATCGATATCCAATCCAGTTTTCAGTTTAATCTGATCCACAATGTAATCCTTATTTTCTGCCTCTCGTATCGCACTGGTAGCCACTGCTCTATAGACTTTAATGCCATAATCCCCCATTAGTTTTTTGAATCCTTTTAGTACATCACAGGTCTCATCCACCGTTTCGAATCTCACCTTCCCCAAGGCAAAGGTATCTTTCCCTAAAGAAATAGGGTATCGAAGCAGCTCCAGGGCTTTTGACTGTCTATTTTCATTGATTTCAGCAATTTTCATTCTCAAGGCATGGGATCCGATATCAATGCCTGCTATGATTTCCGCTTTCTTTACAAAACCCATTTAAAGCCCCCCTCATAAACTGTTTTTGTTTATATTACCCACATTCTATAAAATACATCATTTTATATATTCATTAAAATTTAACTTTTCCTAATGAAACCCCTTTTCACACCAAATAGACAATGCAGCATGTTGTCGAATAAAGTCTGTTTTGAGATTTTCCTATGGATTATAACATAACCAAGACCTTTTTTTGTTAATACTATGTAAATAGAAAAGAATTTATAATTCATATACAAATGAGGAGGTGTTTCCTTTGAAGGGCTGCTTATTGATTCACGGATATACTGGAGGTCCCTTTGAGTTTGATGCCCTGGCATCCTATTTGCAAAAAGAGGGTTACCGTACCCTTTGTCCCACTTTACATGGTCATGGTGGTCCAAGAAAAAAACTGCGCTATTCCTCCTATGAAAAATGGATAGAATCAGCTGAAGGAGCTTACTTAGAATTATTAAAAGAATGTACTGATATTACAATCATTGGTTTTTCCATGGGTGGACTTCTGACCTTTCATTTGGCTGGTAAATACAAGCCTAGATGTATTATTTCTATGAGTACGCCTATCCACTGTATTGATTATAAAAATCTCAAGGAGGATCTCCTCCATAGTGTTCAAACAAAAAATATGAAGCGACTTCGAGAATATTTTTTTTCTTGTTTTACACCTATGATGGCAAATATAAATTTTCAAATTTTACTCCATCGCTCAAAAGGAATTCTCCCTAATATTGAAGTACCTACTTTAATTTTACAAGGCAAGAAGGATTCTGTTGTTAAATCTTCCAGCGCTCAGTTTATATATGATCATATTGCCTCTTCTAATAAAGAAATCCAGTTTTATGAGCTGAGCAATCATCTCCTCCATTATAGTGATGAAAGAGATTTGATCTATACAGATATTCTTCGTTTTATAAAACAACACTCATAAAACGAAAATACTATTTTAATGCTTTAAAAAATGATAACACTTAATAAGGATTTGATGAATTTGTCCAAAATGTGGTAAGATAAAATAAACTAATTATTCAAGGAGATGATCCATATGAAACTTCGATTTTTAGGCCATTCCTGTTTTTATGTAGAAGAAGGGGACTTTAAAGCGCTTATCGATCCCTTTATTTCCAATAATCCCAATTCTCCTGCAAAAAACTCTGACTTTGATAAACTTACCCATATATTTGTTACCCATGGTCATGGAGATCATCTAGGAGACACTTTATTTATTGGAAACAAAACCAAGGCTACGGTCATCACCAATTATGAAATTGCTACCTATTTATCTGGAAAGGGACTTTCTACTCATGCCATGCATATTGGGGGCAGAAAAAAATTTGATTTTGGTACAGTAAAAATGACCCCTGCTCTTCATGGTTCTGGCATTGAAACTGTCGGGGGCCTTATCTATGGAGGAAACCCTGGTGGATTTGTCATAGAGGTCCAGGGTAAGAAAATTTATCATGCAGGGGACACTGGGTTAACCATGGACATGCAGCTATTGGCAATAGAAAATATTGATGTAGCCCTCTTACCTATTGGGGGGAACTTCACCATGGATATTACCGACGCCCTTCGCGCTGTAACCTTTATACAGCCCAAGAAAGTTATTCCTATGCATTACGGTACATTCCCCGTAATCACTGAAGATCCCCATGAATTTAAAGAAAAGGTTGTGGACAGCGAAGTCATTATTTTAAAGCCCGGGGAAAACTACGAATTTTAAATACCAAACTATCAAGTAAAAACTCAGCACTGGTTGAGTTTTTACTTTTGATGAAGAAGATTAAAAAGGTTGTCCAAAAAATAATCATTGATTTCATCCGTTCCTAGGGTTACTCGAATACAGCTTTGGTAATCCTTATGTAAGATTGGTTCGATTACAATTCCTTTTTCTAATAATCGAATATAAATTTCTTTACTATCCATTCCTGTATCTATCATTAGAAAATTTGCACTGGAATCAAAATAGGATATCCCCTGCTTTTCCAATTGTCGAATCATCAGAGTCTTACTTTTTTCATTAAAATATTTTATCTTCCCAATGTGTATTGGATCCTCTAAACTGGCCTCTGCTGCAGCTAAGCCCAAGGAGTTTGTATTAAAAGTCAATCGTGCAGCATCAAGCTTTTCGATAAGGAATGGCCTAGCTACTGCATATCCAATACGACAAGCAGCCAAGCCATATATTTTTGAAAAGGTACGAATTGCAATAACATTTTTCTTTTCTATATAACGGATTCCACTCACATGCTCATATTCATATTCTCCATAAGCCTCATCCAACACCAGAATCACATGCTCTGGAAGCCCTTCAATAAACTTTTCCAAGGCCAAGCCTGATATGAATGCCCCCGTAGGATTGTTGGGATTACATAGGAAAATCATTTTTGTTTTGTCTGTAATTGCCCCCTGTATTTCCTCTAAATCGAAGTTTCCTTGACGTAGATTAACAAACTTACAAATGGCTCCCCAACGTTCTACCGCTACCCTATAATTGTCATAGGTAGGTATGGGGATAATCACTTCTTCCCCCTCTTGCAAAAGTCCTCTAACCGTTAGATCGATAACTTCATCAGCGCCATTTCCAATCAGTATCTGCTCTTGTTCAATATCCCAAAGTTTGCACAGCTTCCCTTTTAAACTGAAAGCTTGAGGATCAGGATAGAGTTGCAGATTTTCTGTTGCTTCCTTTGTCAACCACAATACTTTCGGAGAGGGGCCATAAACATTTTCATTGCTCGATAGCTTAACAATCAGTTCTTTATTCAAAATCTGCCTAATCTGTTCTACTGGATATTCTTTTATATCCAGTAAATTTGGAGCATTCTGAATACACACGAAATTCCCCCCTCTTTAGTGCTTGTTTAACACCTATAATATTGCGGAAAATTCACAAAAATAATACAACTATTATACCAATCCTTCTATTTTATGTCAACTTACTTCCCTCGTGGAGGTTATCTGTTAGATGTAAAATAGACAGAAGCCAGTCTGTCTATTTTACCTGTTTGTTACAATAGTCTTTTGACCGCTGCAATAGCTCCATCATAATTAGGTTGATCCGTAACCTCTTTAACATATTCCACATAATGCACTTGATTTGTTTTATCCAGCACCACAATTCCTCGGCTTAATAGTCTAAGCTCCTCAATCACAAATCCATAATTTAATCCAAAGGACAAATCTCGATGATCCGATAGCGTAACTACCTTGTCAATCCCCTTGGCTCCGCAGAATCTTTTTTGTGCAAAGGGTAAATCCACGCTAATAGTCAAAATAGCCACATTTCCCAACTCCGCTGCGGTTTCATTAAAGTGCAGGGTTTGAAGCTCGCAAACACCAGTATCTATAGAAGGAACCACGCTAATAATTTTAATCCTCTCCCCTGCATCCTTTAGGGAATAGGGTTGTAAATCATTTTGAAGCACTGTAAAATTCGGAGCCTGATCTCCTACTTTTATCTCTTTTCCCATAAGGGTTACGGGATTGCCTTTCATGGTTATTCTACCTGTTCGTCTTTCTGACATAATAAAACTCCTCTCCTAATTAATCTAGTTTTAATTTACCCGAAAGAAATTTGGTTTAATCACTTAAAAGAAAAAGAAGGCTCTAGGCCCTCCCATTATCGAGAATACTATTCATCTATTGTTTTATAAGGCGTCTGTTCCTGACTTGACGTGGCCTGAGTTTTTTGCTTTAATAGCTGCATCAAGTCAATACCTGTAACTGCATTTACAGTTTCCGGCAGCGTAGACATAATATCAGTTATATAACCAGTAACCTTTCCTGCTCCCTTGCTATTTTCACCTGAATCCAGTATAACAATTTTCTCCGTTTTAGACAGTGGTTCAGAGATTGACTTGGCTATCTCGGGAAGCTTTTCGATAATCATTTGCGTAACTGCAGCTTCATTGTACTGTTTGAAAGCCTCTGCTTTTTTCAGCATTGCTTCTGCCTCTGCTTTACCCTTTTCACGGATGATTTCTACCTCCGATATCCCTTCAGCCCTTTTTGCTTCTGCCTTTGCCAAACCAATAGCCTTGATTCCTTCTGCTTCCGCTAAAGCATCTTGAATTTCTTTATATTTCTCCGCTTCTGTTTTCTTCTCTGCACTATATTTTTCTGCATCGGCCTGTTTTTTTACAATAGCTTCCAATTCCCGTTCTCTTCGCAGAGCTTCTTGCTCTGCAAGTTCAATTTCTTTTTGTTTTTTTACAATCAGTACCTGCATCTTTTCTTTTTCAGCTTCCTGTTGCACTTTGCTGGTTTCAATTTCATAAGCCATATCAGCCTTTGCCTTTTCAGTTTCCTGCTCCCTACGATAGTCCTGCACCTTTAATTCTTTACTTTTCTGTGCCTCTGCTATCTGAGTTTCTGCAATCAACTGAGCTTCTTCTCCCTCACGATTGGCTTGAGCAGTTTTTATCTTCGTTTCTTTCCTAGCATTGGCTTCTGCAATTTCTGCATCTCTTTTTACCTCTGCAATTCGTTTTTTTCCAAGAGCCTCTAGATAACCATTGTTATCAGAAATGTCTCTAATTGTAAACGCTTTAATCTCCAAACCCATATCTGCCAAATCTACTGCAGCTACTTCCTGTACCTGAGAAGCAAATTTCTCACGATTTTTGTAGATATCCTCTACAGTCATCGTAGAAATAATCTCCCTGAGTTTTCCTTCTAAAACATCCCTTGCAGTATCCTTAATCACTTCTATGGTTTCTTTTTCATTCCCTGTATTGAATTGTTCTACAGCTGCCAGAATAGATTCTGTATCGGATTTAACCTTCATAACTGCTACTCCGTCAGCTTTAATGTCCACACCCTGCTCTGTCAATGCACCGTCAGTCTTCACATAGATCTTCATGTTTTCCAGAGAAATAATGTCTGTCTTTTCAAGCAGTGGAATCACAAAGCCACCGCCTCCGGAGATAACCCTTTTCTTCAATCCAGTTACTACTAGGGCTTTATCCTGCGAGACCTTCCTCCACATGATAACCAATCCTACAATTAACAAAAGGATTACCAACACGATCAAAACTGGTACAAAACCAATAAATCCACTAATATTCATCTGCTTCTCCCCCTTACTTTTGATCTACGTAAAAAACATTCTTTTGAATCTCCAGGATAATAACATCTTCTCCCACAGAAAAGGTTTTATTTTCTACTGCCCTAGCTGGAGCCGAATAGCTATTACCACCCATCCTATAGCTTATTTTGCCAAACTTGCCGTCGCGGATGGTCAGCGTTACCTTTCCCTGATGTCCAATGAGATTTTTTTGTTCAATGGCGCTTGTATTTTGCATTCGATACAAAGGGATCATGATGCCGTAATAAATCAATGCACATACCCCCAAAGCCAAAAGTAATGCAGCAATTACAATTCGAAAGGGCTCCCACAGGGTTTTATACTGAAAAATCAAACCAAAGCCGCCAAAGGTAGTAAAAAAAGCTGCAATGGTAATGGGCTTGAAAGGAGAGAGCTGCACATTAAATAACCCATCATCATCTACACCTGTATCAAAATCCATAAAGTCTAATAATTGTCCTAAAAGAAAAGTCACTAGTGTATATAAAACACCAACGCCAAAGAGTACATAAAAAAAGGATGTCACCGATTGCCCTCCTTCTCTCAGAATGTTTTTCTCTTCTCAGTATACCATTTCCTCCCAAAAAAGAGTGGCAATTTTAAAAATGTAAAAGAACTGTAATATTTTACATCATATAAAAACCCACCAGTTCTTCTTGAAATGGTGGGTTTTTATATACAAATATTTTTAACCGAATATGGATAGTAAAACCCCAGCTGCAATGGCAGAACCGATAACACCAGCTACGTTTGGTCCCATGGCATGCATTAGTAGGAAGTTAGAGG
>JBFNEZ010000126.1:0-11489 GCA_040797825.1 Thermotaleaceae bacterium
GTTATAGCCCGTCTATAGTGTAGCAGTTTGTGACCTGTTATACTATAAAAAATATAGGATAAACCCCCTTAGATTTATCCTAATTGACAATGGTAATTTCAATTCTTCTGTTATTTGCTCTTCCCTCAACCGTATCATTGGTATCAATAGGGTTTCGTTCACCAAAACCGCTTACAGATATACGTTCTTCCTCTATTCCTTTTTTTTCTGTAAAGTATTTCACCACATTAATAGCTCTGGCCACAGAAAGTTCCCAGTTTGAAGGAAACTCTGGAGTATTCATCGGTATATTATCAGTATAGCCCTCTACAATAATATTGTTTTCTATATTATTAAGCCTATCTGCCACTTTGCTCAGAATCATATAACCATCAGAGGAAATAGCTGCCTTACCACTATCAAACAAAACATTATCTTTAAAACGAATGAGTAATCCTCGTTCATTTTCAATAATATCTACGGCATCCATTAATTCTTTTTCTCTAAGGTAACTAATAAAGTCCTCTTTTGAGGTTTTTAAATCTTCTTTAATATCCATGAGCCCAAAAAGCTCAGCAGCCAATTTTTCATTTTCTGTATTCAATTGTTCTACTTCAGCAGTAAGCGCATTTTTGATCTGGTAAAGGGAGGATATTTCTTCCGTAGACAATGTAAAGAAAATGATAAAAAAACAAAGGATAATCGTAATCATGTCGCTGTAGGTAATCAGCCATGTGTTGCTAAATTCCATTTCATATTTGCTTTCATTGGGATTCCCACTCATAGGTTCCATAAGGCCCATCGTTCCTTTCTTCCATCCTTTGTTTTGGATATTCCAATCGTTGACTCTCCTTCAACATTACATTCATTTTGTCGAATACATTTCTAGGTGAATCATTTTCTGCTATTAGCAAAATACCCTCTGTAATCATAGCAAAACGCAAGATATTTCTGTCAATATATTCTTTTAATCTGCCCATAAGGGGTATTGCAATAAAGTTGGCTATTAACGCACCATAGAGCGTACTCACCAAGGCGGAAGCCATATTACTCATAATCAAATGGGTTTTATCCATATTAGATAGTAATGCAATCATCCCTATCAAAGTCCCCACAAGACCAAAGGAAGGTGCTACATGGGAGATCATTTTCAATACATTATAGGGCCTATACAAATGTACTCTTCGTGCTTCAATATCTTTTTCTAGGATATCTCGCATAACCTCCGGCTTTTTATAGTCATTTAATAACACCATAGCATCCCTTAAAAAGGTCTGATCTTCACTTTCAATTTCTGGAAGGATCGACAATGCCCCTTCTCGTTTTACTTTGATACTCAATTGATGAATTTTATGAATATCTCCTGCATAGTCGATATGCTCAGTAAAGCTGGCCCGTATCATTTTAATGGTGAAAATCAGCGTATCAAAGGAAAAGCTAATAATAATTGATAAAATAATTCCTGCAAAAATAATTTCTATGGCTGTGATATTCAAGAAAGCCCTTAAAGAAATACTCCCCACTAAAGAATGAATAATTAAAAATACCAAAGCTGCAATCACGATGATTCTAATGTTCTTGTCCCTTTTTTCCATATCGACAATGTTCCTCCATATTCTACAGGATTCTTAATTGATTGTATCATATTTTTGTGTGCTTTTGATAGAGTAAGAAAAAAACAGTTCTATAGCCTTATAAAATTTTTGCTTCTGCTCAGCTGCTTTTCCATAGGGTATTAATAGCTCTAAAAATAAGTACTGCAAGGATGATTGCCTTATGCCAGAGCTATTGGGACTATTTACATTGAAGGACCTAGAAAATAAATTTAAAAGCCGATCCAAGCTGGATCGGCTTCTATAACATACCTATTCTTCAATATACTGGTGAATAGGTTTTCCCGGTGGAACAATTGGATAAACATGTTCATCTTTACTAATCATACATTCTATTAAAGTAGGCTTTCTGTCTTTCAGTGCCTCATCCAAAGCTTTTTCAAAGCTATTGATATCTTCCACCTTTATCCCTTTGATGCCATAGGATTCCACCAGCTTCATATAATCTACCTGTCCAAGCAGATCGGTTTCCGAATATCGTTCTTCACAAAAGAGCTTTTGCCATTGTCTAACCATACCAAGGGATCCATTGTGAAAAAGTATGGTTATAATAGGCAAATTATATCTGGATACAGTAGCCAACTCGTTACAATTCATTCTAAAGCTTCCATCTCCAGCCATATGAATCACTCTTTTATCAGGGCAGGCAGTCTGTGCACCAATAGCTGCTCCCAAGCCAAAGCCCATGGTACCCAATCCTCCTGAAGATAGGAAAGTCCTTGGTTTTTGAAATTCCCAAAGTTGTGCTGTCCACATTTGATGCTGACCTACCTCAGTAGTAACAATAGCATCTGGCCCCGCTATACGACTTGCCGTAGTGATGACATCCTTGGCTGTCAAAGTAGCACACCTATAATCTTTAGGTCCCTTCCACTGCTCAATTTCCTTAATCCATTCTTCCCTCGGATTGGTATCCAGCTGTTCAATAAGGGCAGCCAATATTTTCTTCATGTCACCTACCAAAGATAGATGTACTTCTTTGTTTTTTCCAATTTCTCCCTTATCTACATCAATATGAATGACTTTCGCCCTAGGGGCAAATTCATCTACGGCACCAATCACCCGGTCACTAAACCTTGCTCCAATGGCAATTACCAAATCAGAATGGGTGACGGCTAAGTTGGCTTCTGGGAATCCATGCATTCCTACCATTCCTAAGGACAGCGGATGATTCCTAGGAAAATTTCCTAATCCCATCAGTGTGTTCACTACTGGTATGGTACCCCTTTCTGATAGCTTTAGCAGTTCCTCTGATGCCTCTGAAAGGATAACACCGCCACCTCCGTAAATAACAGGGCGTTTAGCTTCATTAATTATTTCCGCAGCTTCCTCCATGCCTGTAGGCAAAATATCATCTATTACTTCATTTTTCTCCATTCTTCTTTTTTCTACATAGTCCATACTGCTCATAAAGACATCCTTTGGAATATCTATCAATACTGGACCTGGTCTCCCTGAAGATGCAATTTCAAAGGCTTCTTTAATAATCTCTGGCAATTTTTCAATTTTTTTAACCATATAATTGTGCTTTGTAATCGGTAAAGTAATGGCCGTAATATCTACTTCCTGAAAGGAATCCCGTCCTAAAAGACTTGAAGCTACTTGTCCTGTGATCACTACCATAGGAATAGAATCCATATAGGCTGTAGCAATACCCGTTACGGTATTGGTAGCTCCAGGACCTGAGGTGGCAAAACAAACACCCACCTTGCCACTGGCTCTAGCATAACCATCGGCTGCATGGGTAGCCCCCTGTTCGTGGCAGGTGAGCACATGGTGAAACTGATCTCGATAGTTGTAAAGGGCATCATAGAGAGGAATCACAGATCCTCCAGGATAGCCAAATATTGTATCTACACCCTGTTCTTTTAGGCATAGTAAAAGAATCTCTGCACCACTTTTCATTAACTCACCCGCTTTCTTTATTTAGTCTTTCTGTTTTGACTCAATGAATAGGATAATTGAGAAGGAATAGAGTGTCTTTTTGACACTCTCCTTACTCTATTGATTAGGCTCTTTTACTATTTTTTTAACCAAGGCATCATGCTTCTTAATTCTTTACCCACTTCTACAATGGGATGTTCCAGTTCTTGTCTCTTTATGGCATTAAACTTCGCTCTATTGGTCATATTTTCAACAATCCAGTTCTGAGCAAACTGTCCTGTTTGGATTTCTTTTAGTACATTTTTCATTTCCTTACGGGTTTCTTCAGTTATAATTCTTTTTCCAATCATATAGTCGCCATATTCAGCTGTATCACTTACACTGTAGCGCATTCTCTCTAATCCGCCCTCATAAAGCAGGTCTACAATCAGCTTTAATTCGTGAAGACATTCAAAATAAGCTACTTCTTTTTGATAACCTGCCTCTACCAAGGTATCAAAACCTGCTTTAATTAATTCTGTAGCCCCTCCACACAATACAGCCTGCTCTCCAAATAAATCTGTCTCGGTTTCTTCTTTAAAGGTGGTTTCAATCACACCTGCTCTAGTAGATCCAATTCCCTTAGCATAGGCAAGTGCCAATTCTCTTCCCTTCCCTGTATAATCTTGATAAACAGCAAATAGGGCTGGAACAGCACAACCTTCCGTATAAAGTCTTCTTACCAGGTGTCCTGGACCCTTTGGTGCAACCATGAATACATCTACATAGGCCGGTGGTACAATTTGAGAAAAGTGAATATTAAAACCGTGGGCAAAAACTAAGGCATTTCCTTCTACTAAATTGGGCTCAATAGCTTCTTTATATAATTTAGATTGTTTTTCATCAGGCACCAATATCATTACTACATCACTTGCTTTTACAGCTTCTTCTACAAGCATAACTTGAAGTCCATCATTTTGAGCCTTTTCCCAGGACTTGCTTCCCTCATATAAACCTACAACTACATCTACTCCGCTTTCCTTTAAATTGAGAGCATGGGCATGCCCTTGACTTCCATATCCAAGGATTGCTACTTTTTTCCCCTGAAATAATTCCAAACTTGCATCCTGTTCATAATACATCTTTGCCATGTTACTTCCTCCTTAAAAAAGTGTTTTATATTATTTTTTTGCTAGCGTTAATTAAAATTGCTTAATTTCCTATTTCACCATTGAAACTACTGAGGGTATCCACTTCCTCAACACGATATACATCAATCATTTTTTCCATTTGGTGAATTGTCAATGCAATATTTTGATAGCCTTCAGGCAGTGTAATGGTTAAGTGGGCTTTATTAGGTTCAGCACTCTCTTCCATGACTATCTTTTTCATATTAAAGCCTCTTCTTCTCATGAGTCCTGTAATCCGCATTAAAACCTCTGGTTCATTATTTACTAATGCGAAAATCGTCTTGTACATGTTTTTCCCTCCTATTCTCTATAAAAACTAAAATCTCCCGTCCCTAGAATACAAATAAACATTTGTATTCTAGGGACGGGAGATGATTTACCCGTGGTACCACCCTTGTTTACAATTCACTCACATGAATCGCCTCTTCAGGTCTAAGAAAAACTTTAACCCTAGCCATATAACGGTGGCATTTCTATAAAATAGAATCCGGCCTTATCTACTAAGCAGTCTTTTCGACTCGGCAGTTCAGGAGTGATTATTCTATACCACTACGACACTGACTCTCAGCTAATGTCAGCTCTCTGTAATCGAAGCCACGGTATTTTTCTCTCCCTCATAACTGTTGGAATTTTCAATTAAAATAATTATATTTATTGTACTATCTAATCTGACTAAAGTCAAGTAATATAAGAAATATTTTTTAAATTTACTTTTTTTCGTCTATTCTTATTCTAACTTTATCCTTATAATTTGGGGCTGATTTTTCAATGGAGGAGCATCCAATTGTTAATTTTTTAAACCCTCATGAACTTTTCTTAGCAATAAAGTTACTGCCCACACGGGCATAGGCTCATTAATTTTTTCCTTCCATACTTCTGGGTCCAATAAAATTCCTTCTTGATGAAGATAATTCACACCCTCATACTTCCATGGTTCACTTAATCCTATAGCTGATGCTCGATAAGCATACCCCATATGCTCACAAAAAGCTTTTACCACTGCTTCTGCATAGGCTTGCCAATGCTGCAGCAGCCTCTCTATATCTCCCAGATTATCAGCAAAACCGTACTCGATTATGACAGTTTCTACTGATCCTGTTTGTCTGTGCATATAATAATAATCCTCTTGTGAGTTTGTAGTGGATCTTCTGGTATAAGCTCTTCTAATTTTTTGACCTGATTTCTCCAATTCTTCTAAAATTTTCAGTGACAACCTGCCATCACTATAAATGCTGTGAATGGTTTCTGCTCCTTCTCCACCTCCTGCATTGATATGATTTGAAATACAATACGGTGCTCCCGATGTCCTTACAATTGTTGTTCTCTGCTGCTGATCTAGATAAATATCTTCTGTCCTTGTAATGGCTGCGGGAATACCAAGTTCTTGGAATCTGGACAATTGATAAAGAGAAATTTTTAATACAAAATCCTTTTCTGTCCAAAGTCCATTGCTGCCACCTCCTGGATCCTTTCCCCCATGCCCAGGATCGATAATCAATATCGGCTTCTCCATTCTCATCCTCCTCAATTCTAAAATGTTTTTCCTTAATATAGTTTATGAGCGATAAATCAATTTTGTATGTCTTGTTCCCTATTCCTTAAATCTTACTATTTTTAAAAGCACCTGCTTATTACATGACAAATTTTTGAAAAGTTTATAACAGATTCTAGGTATCTTCTGTTTTGCTTTTATCCTTCTTAGTTGTTTTAATGCTTGTCACCAAAATTCTAATCTATGAATATGATGTATTGGAAATAAAATAACTTGTCGCCATTTAATCTGAAAACAAGTAAATTTTATGATTCCTATTTCCTAAAAAGGAGTGTTTTTATGGATTATTATGATCAAAATATTGCTTCCATGCAGCAACCAAGATTTCCCTTTTGGCCACCTGTGGCACCTCCTGGAAGGCCTCCCTTTAGACCCCCTATAACACCGCCTGTTGGACCTGGAGTTCCACCCTTTGCCCCTCCTACAGGACCAACAACGCCGCCGTCAGGACCGCCTCCTTCCTTTGTTCCCCAGCAGCCTCCATCCCTGTTTTTTGTGGATCCTGGAGCAATACGTCCTTGTCTCTTTAGATTTGTCTATATTTGGCCTACAGCAGGCCCAGGTTTTTGGGCTTATTTGATATTCTTAGGGCCAAACTCAGTATCAGGCTTCCGCTGGATAGGACGCAACTGGGTATACTTTGGAATGGATCTTAGGAACATCAGCACCTTTATCTGCTATTAACTAGTCAGGAGGACACTCAGGTCCTCCAAATACATAGTAAAATAAAAAACTGAGAGTCATACTTACTCTCAGCTTCTATACTTCTTCTGTCTATAGTATTTTATGATATCCAGTCCAATGGCCATCGAAAGGTTTGCAAGGAAACCAGAAAATAACATCATCCCAAGGATAATTCTTCCAAGATCCGCAAATCCATCAACAGTTCCCACACGAACCCTGGTTATTTGGTATAAAATAGTACCTAATGTAAGAATTCCTGGAATATACTTGATTCTTGAATTCTTTACAAAAATACGATGCAGCAAATAGGTGAAGCCTGCAAATAAGCCAGCAATCATCATTAAAATCAAAGCAAATCGATTGAAGGTAATCATCTCCTTAAAAAACTCCTTATAACCAGTAGACAATAGTGCTATCAAAAAATCTCCACACGATTCCGACCATTATTTTTTGCCCTGTAAAGGGCTTCATCAGCCCTTTTAACCATTTCCTCATGAGTAATTGCTTCATCTTTATTTTTTACGTAGACACCAAAACTCACGGTAATATGGAACCGTCCTTTTTCAGTAATAAACTCTAAATTTTCAATGGCCTTACGTAAGCGTTCACAAATCTGATAAGCATCCTCCCTGTCTACATTGGGTAAAATGATGCTGAACTCCTCTCCTCCATACCTGCCTACAATATCACTTTTTCTGGCAACTTCGTTCAAATGAACGGCCATCTTCTTTAGGACCATATCTCCTACCATGTGCCCATAGGTATCATTAATGCTTTTAAAGTGGTCAATATCTAGCATAACAAAGGCAATTGGATTTTCCATGCGCTCTCCTTTTATCATTTCCTTTTCTAAAAGCTCCATAAGGAGAGAACGATTATAGATTCCTGTCAATCCATCCTTCATGGCCATTTCTCTTAGTTGATTCTCATGATTCTTAAATCGAAGAGCCGATTGGACCCTTGCAATAACCTCTATCTCATCAATAGGTTTTTTAATATAGTCAAAGGCACCCAGTTCTAAAGAACTCTTGATATCTCGACTATCTGTTTTCGCGGTTACCATGATAATGGGAATATCCTTCGTTAAGGGTTCACTTTTTAAAGAACTGCACACACCAAAGCCATCTAACCCAGGCATCATAATATCCAAAAGTATGATATCTGGTTTTAGTTTCTGGGACATCTCCAGTACCTGAAGACCATTTTCTGCTGTAAATACAGTGTAGTCTTCATCCTCTAGTATATCCACCAATAGCCTTCTATTATTTGCATTGTCATCCACAACCAATATCTTTGCATTCATAACCCTTCTACTCCCATCTACAGTCCACCAAAATTTAATACCCTATACTTCATAAACCGACTCTCTAAGCTTGCCATTTTCTAATTTCCATTCTCTTCATGTCTAAGCTTCTCTTTAATTTTTTCAAATAAGAACTCCATCACACTATCTATAGGATCACCCGATTTTTGAATAAGCTTGTTTGCTCTTTTTCTAAGTATACTTCTCTCTTCTTTATCCAAATCCTTTGCTGTAACCACAATAATGGCCATATCTCTCAATTCCACTCTTCTTTGAACTTCATCAATTACTGCAAAGCCATCCTTGTGAGGCATCATAATATCTAAAATGAGTACATCTGGATACCAATCTTTTAAGATTCGAAGCGCTTCTTCTCCATCAGCAGCAAACCGATAGGCAATGTTTTCTTCTTGTAAAAATTGTCCCATTAGATTGAGATACTTTTCGTCATCATCGGCAATTAAAATTGATATTCCTTCTTTTTGGGTAGCAGCATAATAAATGGCATCTAAAAATTCTTGTTGTTCCACTGGCTTGATCAAATATTCATCGGCTCGCATCTGATAGGCAAGCTTTTTCTCACTTAGTACAGATGCCATAATCACTGGTATCTTCCTTGTGTCAGGATTTTTTTTCAATTCCGCTAAAATCTCCCATCCATCCTTATGGGGTAGCATAATATCCAGTACGATCACATCTGGTTGAATAGTCTTTATTTCCTTGGAAATATCCTCATCTCCAACTAAGCTATATACTTCAAATTCACCTTCTCCAAGATATTGTTTATATAAGCGCTGTACATTAGGATCATCATCAATACAGAGGATTTTTCTAGTCGGTTGAAGGGTTTGAACAGGGGATTTTTTTGTCTCAGAACCTTCACTTTTATCATATCGGATAGGTAGATGAACGGTAAATGTACTTCCCTTTCCCAAAATACTTTTTACCTCAATAAAACCTCCAAGCATCTCCACAAGCCCTTTCGTAATAGACAGTCCCAGTCCTGTTCCTCCTACCTTACGGGTATAAGAACCATCCACTTGACGGAATTCTTCAAATATACTTTCCAAGTTTTCAGATTTAATGCCCACCCCTTCATCTTGAACCTCGATTTGATAAAAAAAATCGTCTTTTTTTATAGTAACCGTGATGGTACCTTTATCCGAGTATTTAAAAGCATTGCTTAAAAGATTAATAAGTATTTGCTTTACCTTAATACGATCTCCCCTCATATAAATGGGCTCAGATGTATATAGTATAGTTTGGTAATCAATCGGTTTATCCTCAGCTAAATTCTGAGCCATAGTGTAAACTTCTCTGAGTACCTCATCCAATCGAAAATCATCCACATTTATTTCCATTTTTCCAGCTTCGATTTTAGAATAATCTAAAAGATCATTGATTAAATCCAATAGATGCTGTGCTTCCTGTTTAACAATTTGTAAATTTTCTAACTGTACTGGGGGCAAAATATCTGTGGTCTTCTTAATCACCCGCCCAGTAAATCCTATAATAGCATTCAGCGGCGTCCGAAGTTCATGGGACATATTGGCTAAAAATTGACTTTTCAATTTATTGGCTTCCACAGCTTCTGCTCGCTGCACTCTTAAGGCTGTATTTTTTTCCATCAGCTCCAGTTCACGATTAAAGATAGCCTCCTGCATCTTATTAAAGGTATCGATTAGAACATCCCATTCACTATTTGTTTTTTGGATAATAGGCGTTTGATAATTTTGTCTTGCTATATTCCGAGAAGCCACTATCAGCATATTAAGAGGATCTAATATTTTTTTTGTTAAAGCAAATCCCAATACTATTCCTATAAGAATTACACAAACCGCTGAGATATAAATGACTCGTTTAAAATACATGAGCGGTTTTATCATCTCTTTTTCCATAAATTCCACAATCAAGCCTGCTTGTATAGAATCCATCCATTCATAGGCGCCAAACACCCTTTTTCCATGAAAATCCCCATAGATATGGACCCCTTTTTCTCCCTGTAATACACCTTGGACTCCTTCCGTATCTAGTCTATACTGAGACTTATCTTGCAGTCCTTCGCTGTACATAAAATCTTGTATGAACCTACTGTTTGTAATGAAGGTTCCCTCACTATCCACCAGATAGACGTGTACCATTTCCCCTAAATTTAAAGCTTGTACAATCTCCTTAATTCGATCAATGGATATATAACCAGCTAGAACATAAGCCACTTCACCATCAATATAAATTGGTTCACCAATGGCAATGACTAGATTATTATCCGTACGTATTTGAAAGAAGCTGGAGATGTTCGGTGTTCCATTGATAGCCTTAATAAAATATTCTCTATCAGCAGCATTCAGCAGAGACAGTGGACCATCTTTGGAGTTTACAACATCTCCATTCCTATCCAAAATAATAATATTATAGAAATTATTGTTCCATATTAACTGATTTTGAAGAATTTCTGTTATTTCAGGTGTATCCAATTTATTTTCAGCTAGTAGACTAAGGTAAGCTGCTTGTGTTCGAATATTAAAAACTCTCCCTTGGATCCAGCGTTCAATAGTTTCAGATACTTCATTGCGATAATTTTCTGCAATATCTAAATATTGTTCTCGAGAAGATAGTTCTGATACCCTCAGAAATACAAGGGAAATCGTAATGAAAATAGAACAAATAATTAGTAGAAAAGCAAAAAACTGCCTTCGGAATATTTTACTTCGAAACAACGCTCCCATTAACGACTCTCCCTTGGTGAAAGGCTTGCAAGCTTGACATCTTCAAGCTAGGTTCCCTAAGATGAATTCATTTTACCATAGTATTTTTGTATCTACAATCTATAATACTACACAATCATACATTAATAGACATTGTTATATATTCTAACTTATTCCTTATTTACCCTTTCTTTTTTCTTTTTAAAAACTATATTTAACAAAAGATTTTGTTTCTCTTAATAAAGACTTAACTTCAATTTGCTAATCTCTATATATAGAAACTTTAACTATTTACTATAAGGAGTGTGCAGCCCCATGAACAATACAAAATCCCTGGAACAAGCTGTTTCTATCTGTAAAATGCTTGAAGATATTGTAAATAAATCCTCGGAGGATATCTCCCCTGAGGATTTGACAAAACTCGATGAAATATTGGATATGATAGCTTCTTAGATGGCATAGTTTTCTTTAATTAGAAATCCTAATCTAGGATGTAACAAGAGCTTACTCCAATAAGAATTCCTTGGGAAAATTCAATAGACTATTTAAATTTGATAGTATATACCCCTAAAAATAGACCTAATATTATCAACCCTAAAC
>JBFNEZ010000127.1:0-11450 GCA_040797825.1 Thermotaleaceae bacterium
GGGTTAGACATATTCATGGATAAAGAATTGAGAAAAGACATCTATAAAGAATTTTGTGAAAAGGTGCCCAAATATGAAAAAGGAGACTTGCTATAAAGGTTGAAAATTTCAAATGAGTTATGAACAGAAACTTCTTTCTATGAACTACAGTTGGAGTTTCTGTTTTATTGTATAAAAGAATTTTGTAAAATAATAGGGGATATGAATGTTAAAATTAGACAAAAAATCTTAATTTTTTCATGTATACATTGACGAAAGGATATTCCTGATTTAACATTAAAGTTAAGGGCAAAATATTTGGGGGGATGAAATGTTAATTGTGAAAAGAAATAAAAGATTTGGCACTATTTTGCTTGTTTTGATGTTAGCGGTTGTATTTTTGCCAGTAAAGGTATTTGCAGAGCCATGGGATCCCTACGCACAATACTTACCTAGTGAAACACCTATTGTACATAGGCATCTAAGAGGTGTGTGGATTTCTACAGTTATTAATTTGGATTGGCCCTCTACGGATACAAGGAACTTGGTAGATGAGGGGGAACGGATAGAAAAAAGTAAAGAAGAATTGATTGCAATGCTAGATCGGGCTGTGGAGATGAACATGAATGCTGTTTTCTTTCAGGTGAGTCCAGAGGGCGATGCCTTGTACAAATCCAATATTGTTCCATGGTCCCGATATCTTACGGGAACCTTTGGCAAGGATCCTGGCTTTGATCCATTGGCCTTTGCTATTGAGGAAGCCCATAAAAGAAATCTTGAACTTCATGCATGGCTGAATCCTTATAGAGTATCCATGAATATAAATCCGGATACCATAAAATCTTTAAACATTGAAAAAAGTGTTTTTAAAGAAAATCGTCAATGGGTAAAGACTTCTATGGATAGATTTGTGGTGGATCCTGGAATTCCTGAGGCTAGAGAGTGGGTTATTAGACGGGTAATGGAAGTAGTAAACAATTATGATGTAGATGGGATTCATTTCGACGACTACTTTTACTATGAAAAATTTGTTGGAGAACTGAAGGATCAAGATACCTTTAAACAGTACAATAAAGGGCAGTTTTCCAATATCGGAGACTGGAGAAGGAATAATACATATCTCCTTGTGAAGGAGCTATCCCATAAAATATGGGAAACTAAAAGCTGGGTAAAATTTGGCATCAGTCCAGCTGGGGTTTGGGGAAATAAAAAGGATGGTCATATAGATGGTTCAAACACCAGTGCTGGTCTTCCAAACTATGATAGATGCTTTGCAGATACAAAAAAATGGGTAGAAGAAGAACTGCTTGACTATATAGCGCCTCAAGTGTATTTTAGCTTTGGCAATACGAGGGCACCCTATGGAGAAATCGCTACATGGTGGGCAGATGTATGCAGGGAAAAAAATGTACACCTTTACATGGGACAAGCACTCTATAAGGTAAATGAGGATTCAGATGCATATTTTAAAGGAGACAATGCTGTTTTAGAATTTGCACGACAAATGAGAATGAATATGCTTCAGCCGGAAATCATGGGCAGCATTTTATTTAGATTTAAAAACCTCAACAACGAGAATAAGCAGCAGGTAGTCAATGCCATTAAAGCTGATTATTGGTCAGAAAAAGCTCTCGTACCGATTATGCCTTGGAAAGGAGGGCAAGCCCCAGAGATACCTACAGCAGGAAATCTTGAAGTTCTTTATGGAGGTGTCCGGCTATCTTGGGAAGATGAAGATCAAAATACGGCCTATTATACAATCTATCAGATAGATAAAGAAGAGGGGGCAGCTTTGGATCTAAGCAACTTGAAGCTCCTGGACACCCTAAGAAAAAAAGAGGGAGCGGCTCAAGAATATTTTGCTTTACAAAGGCCTTATAGTGACGATACCCTTTATTTGATAAAGGCAGTGGATAGATTGCATCATGAAAGCCAAGGACTTATCATTGGGGAAAAGCAATTAGAGGAAGAGGCGGTAGAAGAATAAAAGCATACAAAAAACGCTATTGATGAATGTCAATAGCGTTTTATATTTTGAAATGAAAATTAAAAAGGTAAAAATATAAAATTTGGTATAAATTTACTAATTAAAGTATGTTAAAATTTAATAAGGATGTAAAATAGGAGGCGGTACACCATGAAAAATTGGTTTGACAACAGTATTTCCGATGCCCAGATATTTGATGCTGCATTAGAAATCTACAAAGTGAGATTTAAAAGCATAATGGGGTATCAGCTGCTATTTTTTATTATTATGCTATTGGTTACTATCGGAGGTTCGATGCTGTTAATGCTTAGCATATCATGGCTTGCCTTTGCCAATACTTTTTTTCTTGCTGGATTTATCTTTTTTCTATTGTTTTTTATAGGGGTTTTTACTGGGATTAACAAGGCGGGGATTTTCCATATGGTTTATGGATATATTCACGAAGAAGATGTATCGGCTTCAGAAGCATTGGGGAAGGCCTTTGGTAGTCTAAAGGAAGTTGTTAAAATGGTACTCTTGTTGATGCTTTGTATTTCACCGGTTATCCTTACTCTTATATTAATGGAAATAGATGGCACAAAGGTTAGTATGTGGATAAGCAGCTTCTATTCAAGGCCATTACTTAATTTTCTACTAAATGTGATCTTCTTATCAGCTTTATCTGGCCTCTTAGGGAGTTATTTGCTTTACTCCTTACATATAGCTATTTTTGAACAAGAGCCAAGTGTTGAAGCAATTAAAAAGAGCATAAAATTGGCCAAGGGGGAAGTATTAAGAAATGTTTTTAGGTTTTTTAGTCTTTCTATGGTGCAGTGGATAGTCAATATATCATTATATATAGGATTTGCATTGATTTTGGGCACATTTTATTTTTTACTAGGGAAAATCGATGCAGGAAAAGGACTTATTGCGCAAGTTATTTTAGTAAGTGAAAAGATAGAACCCTTTATTAAGCCTATACTAGGGTTGTTTTTAGAACCGATTGGATCTATTATTTGGACTTTGTTCTATGTCAATATTAGATATAAAAAAGAAGGTCTTAAAATCCATTATATGCTCAATGGACTCCGAACGAAAAAAAGTACTAGCTCTAATGGTCATACAGTTGAAAACCTACAATAGAGGAGAAACACATTGTATATGAATTTGTTATTTTACAGAGAAACCTTTGAAGAAATTATTGATAGGCTTATGGATAGCGGGAAGTATATCCATCTTAAAGAGAAAAAGAATCTCTGGGAGAAAATTACAGAAAAAATTGGAAAGGGTATTGGTGAGAATAGACCTCAGCCCTATATGCCCTCTGATTTAAATCCTAACAACAGCCAGTTTCTTTTTTTCATTGTAGTTGGATTAATACTTCTAATTATTATATATAGGTATTTAAAATCAAATAAAGCGATTCAAAGAGAACAAAAAATTATCCATGGAGAAATTTTGAAAGAGGAAACAAGCAGAGAAAGTCTATTTCAAAAGGCGATTTATTATGAGAAAGAAGGGAATTTTAAGGATGCAGTGAGGCTTTATTTTATAGCTATACTTTTTCATATGCATGAAAAATCCTTATGTTATCTAGATGATTCAAAAACCAATTATGAGATTATGAAGCATTTGTCGGATAAAGGTTTTTCAAAGACAAAGGAATTTAAAAAAATTGGAGATTACTTCTATTATATTTGGTATGGGAATAAAGAAGTGGATTTATCCATGTTTTCTTGGTATAAAGAAGGAATAAAGGAAATATCGATGGAGGTTAAAGGATATAGTGAAAAGTAATAGGCGTGTTATTTTTATAATAATTATAATGTTAATATTTTTGGTATTGAATGATTATTATAATGTCACTGATAGAATAATTGGATATAGCAGTCGCAGCAGCAAAGTATTAGCTCAAAATACTTCTTTGAAAGGAATTTCTCTTTTTTATGATGCATTAAAAGAAATGGACTACAGTGTAGAAATTGACAGTCAGGATTTTTTAGAGCATCCTAGTGATGATATCTATATTATAGCAGAACGACAAGCCTCTAGTAGTTTTCCCTTTGAAAAAGCAATACAGTGGATAAAAAATGGGGGCAAGCTGGTCTATTTTAGTGACAATCCTCTTTTCTATCAAGAAGGACAGTTGATAAAACAATACCAAGACAAAGCTTTCTTGTATTCATTGGAAAAGGGAAGCCTGCTTTTGGGAGATATTGATTTGATTAGCAATGAAACTTTAGCAATAGAAAAAGAAGGCGCGATTTTTATTGTAGGAATTCTAGAGGAGCTGCAGGGAACACCGTACTTCAATGAATACTATAGATTGTTAAGGGGGAACGGGCCTTCTTTGTATGGAGATTTACCTTTACACATAAAAATTTTATTATTCCAATTATTCTTACTGTTGATGTATTCTATGGTGTATTTTGGGAAGCGCTTTGGGAAAGCAGAAGGGATCATGGAAGAAACTGAGAGAGATGAGAATGAATATCTCCATGCCGCTGCCAATCTTTATGAAAAGGCCTACGCAACAGATATTATACAGGATGCCTATTATAAAGAATTTAAAAATCATGCAAAGTATTTTAGAATACAAAATATGGACTTAAATGAATTCAACAACATCGGTGATATCTATGATTTTTCTCAATGGGATCATGGGATAGAGATGTTGGATAAGAATGAAAAGAATCTTAGTAAAAAAGAAATTTTCCATAGGATAAAAGAAATGGATGAATGCATAGAGACGTTGGTGCAAAGGAGAGAGGAAATTTGGAAGAGACTAAAACACAGGAATTTATCCAAGAACTAAAAGGGGAACTTGGTAAAGTAATTATAGAGCAGGAGGAAGTGATTGATTTATTGCTGATAGCTATTTTGACTAAAGGTCATGTGTTATTAGAGGGTGTTCCAGGCCTTGGGAAAACACTGCTAATCAAATCTATAGGAAAAGCCATGGGGTTGGATTTTAATCGAATCCAATTCACACCAGATTTGATGCCGTCAGATATTACAGGAACAAGAATTTACAACGCAAAGAACCAAGAGTTTGAGTTTATTTCAGGACCTGTATTTACAAACCTACTATTGGGAGATGAGATAAACAGAACCCCACCCAAGACTCAAGCAGGGCTCCTTGAAGCCATGGAAGAAGGAAAAGTGACTATTGATGGAAAAAATTACAAAATACCTCAGCCCTTTATTTTCTTTGCTACACAAAATCCTGTAGACTATGAAGGCACCTATCCATTGCCAGAAGCACTTCTAGATAGATTTTCTATGAAAATTCATATAGATTATCCTTCCATAGACGGGGAAAAGGAAATGATCAAAAGACATCATGAAGGATTTGATAAAAGTTTGAAAATAGGAGATATTGAGCAAATTGCTTCCTTAGAGGATGTGGTGGAAGCTCAAAATGAAGCAGCCGATGTTGGCGTGGAAGAGTGTCTCTTAGAATATATTATCCACCTTATTAGAAATACAAGACAATCTCCTTTTATAGAGGTTGGAAGCAGCCCTAGAGGAGCTATTGCGTTGTTACAGGGTGCAAAGGCCAACGCATTATTAGAGGGTAGAGACTTTGTTATTCCGGAGGATATAAAGAAAATAGCTTATCCAGTACTGCGGCATAGAATTCTTCTGAAAGCAGAGGCTTACGTGGAAGGGATAAAAACAGACAATGTCGTTAAGGAGATTCTATCCAGTGTAAAAGTTCCACGCTAAGGTGGTGAAATTATGACAGTTACGAAAAGATTCTTATATTTTGTATCTTTTGGGATGCTGGTAATAGCATTAACGATACCCTTTGCTGTATCCTTGCTAGCATTCATCACTTATAATATAGTCTTATTACTGTTATTGTTATTAGACTATTACAAAACCCCTATCAAAGGTGTTTTTGAAATAGAATATGTAGGGGAAAAGAAGTTATCTTTACTAGAAGATGAGAAAATCTGTTTCAGTATACAGAATAAAACGGACCAGACAGCAATCGTTGAGGTTCTGCATGAACTTCCAAAAGCCTTTGACTATGAAAACAATAGGCTTCAAGCAGTACTATTGCCCCATGCCCCTAAAAACATGGCTGTAAATATTATTCCTAAAAAAAGGGGAATATTTCTGCTTGAGGAAGTCTATATAAGGCGAAGCGGAGTTTTAGGCTTTATTAAGAAAGACATCAGAATAGATGTAAAGGAAGCCTATAAGGTTTATCCCAGTCTAAAAAATCTAAAAAAATATCATCTCATGCTCAAGAAAGATTACTTTTTTAAAACGGGGAAAAACATGGTTAAAAGAGAAGCTGATGGCAGAGAATTTGAGAGTCTTAGGGAATATGTAAAGGGAGATGATGTAAAAAGGATTAATTGGACCAAGAGTGCCCGGGAAAACAAACTGATTGTAAATCAATATGAGCCAGAGAATAATAAACATGTCTATATACTATTAGATACAGGAAGAACGATGAGTTATGCAGTCAACCAATATACAAAGATGGATTTGGCTATCAATGCGGCTTTATTTCTGTCTGATGTGGTCTGCTATAATAAAGACAAATCAGGACTATTGATTTTTAATACAAGGGTAGAGGCTTTTATTAAACCATCCCAAGGAGCTGATCATAGAAACCGTATACTAGAAACCCTTTATCATATAGAGGGAACAAGGCTTACATCTAATTATGAAGATGTTTTGCTGTATCTTTCCAGACAAGAAAAAAGAAGAAGTTTAATCTGTCTATTCACGGATATAGATACAGTAGAAGAAATAGGATGCATCAGAGAAGCCCTACGGTTTATTCATAAAAAGCATCATATCATCCTTTTTTTAATAAAAAATGAAAAACTTGAATCCCTTAAAAGGATAAAATTGAATAGTAGAAAAGATCTATTTTTGAAGGGTGCTGCATATAAAATGGAGGAAGAACGACGAAATATCATTCGAATACTTGGGCAAAGCGGCATCCATTGTATAGAATGCGATAGCGAAGATATTGGGTATAGAGCAGTTAGTGCCTATATGGGAGCGAAAAATAGGGAAGTTGTATAGGACTAAAATCTTGAAGGACTTAGATAAAAGAGCAGCCCAATAAGTGTCAATAGGGAAAAACACAACTTTACTAGGGGAGAAATGGGCAGGGGTGTAAAAAATCCTTCAATCAATGCAGCCATGCTCAGAAAAAGAACAGCTCCTAGTACTAAAGGCATTCCTTCCTTTCCATTTTTCACAATAAAATCCAGTCTTTTGAATTTGCCGGGAAGGATTAAAGCCTTTCCTAATAGTAAGCCAGCAGCGCCAGACATAAATATAGCTGTTAATTCTAAGATACCATGGGGAAGAATCAAGGATAGATATTTTAGAACATCGCCATTGACATACACGAGTGCAGACAGGGCACCTAGAAGGGCACCATTGATAAGCAGAATATACATAGTGCCTATGCCTAAAAATATGCCATAGACAAAGGCTCTAAGGCTGACATTGATGTTATTAATGAAGATGGTAGAGGACATGAGAGCATAATCCCAATGTTTGGCCTGAAAACTATAATCAATGTTTTCTAAAATACTTTGGGGTATGAAATAAAAGCTATAGGAAGGGTCATAGTATACTAGAGTAAAACTAAGGAATGCTCCTAAAAGAAAAAAAAGAAAACTGGATAAAATATAGGGTTGATATTGGTAGAATTTTTCTGGCAAAATTCTTGTTACGAAATTTTTAAAATCATGCCAAGGGTTTTTTCTGACTGAATACAAGTGATGATGAGCACTTCCCACCAGGGCATTTAAATATTTCTCAAGTTGTGATTGGGGATAATGTGTTCTAACATAGGCTAAATGATGACTGGCTGCTCTAAAGAGAAAAAGAAATTCCTCTAAAGTATTTGAAGGATAGTGGGATAGTTTATTGTTAGAGAAATCATGGACAATTTTTTCAAGTCTTTCCCAATTGGATTGGTTTATTTCGATAAATTTATGCTCTTTCAAAAAAATCACCTCAGTATTATTGTATCAAATTAACAGGCTCGGAAAAAGGAGGAAAAGCTATGAAAAGAGTTACGATTATAACACCAGAAAATATAGAAATTAGCTATCGATTAGCAGGGGCAGGGAGTCGAATGGTCGCAGGATTTTTAGATTATTTTCTCCAAGGAGCCCTGTATCTGATTCTATTGTGGATGAATATAGGTATTCAAAGCCCCCTTGAATATGTTCAAGGACAGTCTACAGCAATGATAGCAATTTTATTACTGGTTCTTGCATTGGTGAATTATGGTTACTTTACTGTTTCAGAAATGGTCATGAACGGGCAGACAATTGGGAAGAAGGTAGTAGGGCTTAAAACGATCAGAAAAAATGGCCAGCCCATAGACATCAATCACTCTCTTGTTCGGAACTTTTTTCGAATATTTATAGATAACTACTTGATAGGTATAGTCATGATTTTTTTAAAGGAAGATTGTGGAAGATTAGGAGATTTATTAGCTTCTACCATGGTGATTGAAAATGAACAAGGAGAACTATCAAAGCTATATTTGGATATATCAAAAGAGCTAAAAGAAAAACTAACACTTGAGGAGATAGAACTGCTGAAAGCTTATGTTATAGATAATGAAAAAATAACAATAGGGAAAAAGGTGTTAAAAGAAAAGTTAATATCCTATTTTATAGACAAATACAGGGGTTTTGATGAAGAATTGATTACTTTAATTAAAAAAGAGATATTCTAATGTTAAAGGAGGGTTTCCATTATTTCTTTTCTTCTTATTAAATTTGTATAAAAAATTCATCGCTCATTAAAGAAAAAATAAGTTATAATATATTGCAAGATAACAGAAAAAAATCAAAGAAATGAACTAACTTTTTAATAGCAAAGGAGATATGTTTTATGCGATCAAGCATGCAGGATATTATGGATATTGTGACTAACAGCGGTTTAACCTATCAGCAGAAACTATTTAATTTGGCCAATGTGGCCGAAAGATTGGTGGATCCAAAGGAAATATTAGGTTATAGCGACAATGAGATGATGTATATTGAAAATGAAATGATATGCGACTTAAATGAGGGCTATGCCATTTATCGTCCTAGATATATTGTTCCTGATTATTCTGTATTATTATCTAAGGGTTGTGAATTTTTAGATTTAAAACCGCCTGCGGATCTAGACGAATTGTTGGACAGCTTGCTAATTTTATACAGGCATGTTCCTTCTATTACGTCCTTCCCTGTATTCATAGGAGACCTTGATAAGCTCATAGAGCCTTTTATAACAGGTGAAGAAACAGACTATATTAAAATAAAAAGATTTTTAAATCATATTGATAAAAGTATCCCAGATTCTTTTTGTCATGGGAATATCGGACCTGAAAAAACAAGGGCTGGAGAGTTAATACTGAAAGCCGTTATTGAATTAGAAAATCCAACCCCGAATATGACCATGAGATATGACAAGCAGAAAACACCTAAAGATTTTGCTCTTAAGGCTGTAGAAGCTTGTCTAAAAGTATCCAAACCATCCTTCAGCAATGAAGAAAAATATTGTAAAGATATGGGAGACCACAGAATTGTGAGTTGTTATAATGCCCTGCCTAATGGAGGGGGTGCCTATACCTTACCAAGGCTTAGATTGGGAACCATTGTAAAAGGCGTCCAATCTTTAGAAGAGCTGCTTGAGGAGAGACTTCCGAAGGTAACAAAGGCAATGGCTACAATGATAGATAAAAGAATAGAATTCTTGGTAGAAAAATCTAATTTTTTTCAAACATCTTTTCTTGTGAAAGAAGGATATTTAAAAAGAGAAAATTTTTCTGCCATGTTTGGTATAGTAGGATTAGCCGACGCAGTGAATTATATTTTAGATTTGGAAGGGGAGAAAGAAAGATTTGGCACCTCAAAGCGGGGAGATGAAATTGGTCATGAAATTTTGAAGTGTATTGAAAAGATTGCCAATGAACATAAGGGTGTTTACTCTGAGCGAACCAACAATAGATATCTTTTACATGCCCAAGTAGGTGCAAGTCTTAGTGAAGAAGATCAGTGCAATACACCAGCCCATCGAATTAAAGTAGGGCAAGAGCCGATTCTTCCCATGCACATCAGGCAAGCAGCTCCTTTCCATGAATATTTTGTTTCTGGGACAGGAGATCTCTTTGCATTGGATCAAACATATCTCAATAAATTGGATGCTGTATTAGATATTATAGAAGGGGCCTTTGCATTGGGTGCTCGGTATATTACAACCTATCTTCACAATACGGATTTGATAAGAGTAACGGGCTATCTAGTGAAAAAGAGCGAAGTAAACAAAGCTAGTCAAGGAGAGGCGGTTTTAAGGGATACTGATATTTTAGGACATGGCACCAATACGCTAGCCCATGTCTTTGAAAGAAGATTAAGAAACGATGGAGAATAAAGCTATTATCAACAAGATTATTCCTTTTTCGAATGTGGATGGGCCAGGAAATAGACTGGCCATATTCTTTCAGGGATGTAATATTCATTGTATCTATTGTCATAACTACGAAACGATTCATTCATGTGTTCACTGCATGGATTGCCTTAAGGGATGTCCAACCCATGCACTATCGAATATAGAAGGTATGGTTGTATACAATGAAAAACTCTGTATAGGATGTGACCAGTGCATAAGAGTATGCAAACATAGTGCGTCGCCCAGAACGAAGGTCTATGGCGTGGAGGAATTATATGAAATTATAGAAGGGTATCGACCTTTTATTAGAGGAATTACGGTTTCCGGAGGGGAGCCTACACTGCAGGCAGATTTTATTACAGAACTCTTTAAGAAGGTTAAACCTTTGGGATTGACATGCTTCGTAGATACAAATGGTTTCTTCAGTAGAGAACAAATAAAATCTCTCATTGACACTGCGGATAAGTTTATGATTGATATAAAGGCTGTAGAAAATATAGAAAGAGTATGTGGTAAAAAACTAGAAAATGCCCTGGAGAACTTAAAATACCTGTTGCAGCTTGATAAAGTCCATGAAGTAAGAACAGTAATTGTTTTAGACTATCTAGATGTAGAAAATACAGTATGGCAGGTTGCGCATATTTTGAAAGATTTCCCGAGGGTGATGTATAAGCTGATTCCAATTCATCTTATGGGTTTAAACAGCTTCCAGAAGGAAAGCTTACAAGATAAGGTGCCTTCCAAAGAATACATGAAAGCCCTTAGGGAGCAAGTCATAAAGACAGGTGTAATAAATGTAGCGATAATTGAATAGTTGAGAAGCTCCGTGGTGACTCCCGTTCCAGGATATCCTGTTTATTAGATTGGGAAAATAAAGGCCTCTATGAATTTTCATAGAGGCCTTTATTTAAAATCAGGTACAATTGTTGTAGTGAACAAAAGAAAGATTAGGAATTAGGAATAGATCCTAATTCCTTGGATATCTCCTAGAAGAAAGGTCTTCCACCGCCAAAGAGTCCTCCTCCAAATAGAACAACTAGCAATAGGAAGAAGAACAGCAGGCTAGGGT
>JBFNEZ010000128.1:0-11401 GCA_040797825.1 Thermotaleaceae bacterium
CTTTAATTCTTACACTGTTTAGTTTTCAAAGACCAATTTTGTGGCCAGTGTCTGTGTGACACCGACTTAAATATATTATCATATTTTCGATGTTATGTCAATCACTTTTTTCTTGGAAATTTTTACTTAGCTTTCCGTGGTGACGACAAATACTATATTAACATCTTTAATCCTTTTCGTCAACAACCAGTTTTTGTTAGCTCTTGGTAACGACGACAAGATATATCTTATCATGAAAGCAACACTTCGTCAAATGGTAATTGATGTTAAATGTAATTCCCTACCCCTAGCATATTTTCCATATAACTCATTCTAGTGTGCAATCTTTGTTATAAAAGGGTTGGATTTGTTTGTATAATAAAAATTGTAATAGGAATAGAATTATCATATAATGAGAAAAAGAAGATTCCAGTCTATTTTTGCTTGCTATATGATATTGGTTTAGCATCAAAGATAGTATAAAAAATAAGAAAGGAGGAACATAATTATGAACCAATATAAAGGTACAATATTAATACTTTTTTCAGCCTTTGGATTTGCTCTTATGCCAATCTTTGCTCGCTTCGCCTATCTAAGCGAAATTAGCGTACCTACCTTGCTTTTTATTCGCTTTACCATTGCTTCTTTTTTCTTTTTTGGATACATTATTGTGAAAAAGATATCTTTTGTATTAACACCACGAGATGTATTTATGCTTTTTATTCTAGGCACTATCTGCTATACGCTTATGTCAAATTTCTATCTTATATCCGTAAAGTATATTTCGGTAACTTTAGCTGTTCTTATACTATATACCTACCCGATCATCGTATCAATTCTATCCTCTATTCTGGATAAAGAAATTCCCTCTAAAAAAATTATACTATCATTATTTATCTCTTTTATTGGATTAATCATGGTACTAGGTACTTCTATAGGCCAAGTCAGCACATTAGGTATTTTTTTTGCCTTGGGCTCTTCTATGGTTTACTCACTATATATTATATTAGGAAACAGAGTAATAAGAAAAATCCCATCTTTAATTACCACTGCTTTTATCACTTTTTTTTCATCTTTAGGGACTTTTCTGTTGGGGTGGATATCTAAAGATATTTCATTTCATTTTCAAGGGAATGCATGGAGTTGGGCATTAGGCATCTCTCTTTTTTCAACTATTTTTGCTATACTGGCCTTCTTTAAAGGGATGGAGCTGACAGGCCCTACTAGAGCTTCTATCCTCAGCATGGCAGAACCATTGTTTTCTATCCTTATCTCCATCTTGTTATTTGGAGATACCCTTACTATTTCACAACAGCTAGGTGGTTTTATACTGCTATTAGGCACATTTCTTACAGCAAAATCTCAAGAAGGCATTCATAACAAGCAAATTGATGCCCATCTGAAAAAAGATATTTCCATGTTATAAAATTCTTTATAGACTACATGACTAACTCTGCTTTTAATGCGCCTCTAAACATCTGAAAGGGTAATCTGATTACTGGTATACCTGCCTCTGTCGGTGCAATTTGATGGAATCCAAAAAATACAACAATACTATCTCCTTCTAAATAAAATGGTTGCCCTACACGAATTCCCTCAAATTGTTCTGCGGCTCCTGGAAAATAAGCGTCTTCATCTTCTTGCAATTTTCTTTGAATAGCATCATCTAAAAGTTTTTTATAATCGACTCCTCTTTTGAATAAATCTTGAAGAGATAAAGGATTTCCTGTGCGAATATCAAAATTATAAGAAACTTTAATAAAATAATTTTTCCCTTCAATATATTCATTATAAATAATGACAATACTGAGCAGATTATTTCTATTAAAGGTTACTCTATATACATCGGATATAACATAAGGCTCTACCTCTCGACCTTCTCTAAGTGGAACTTCTACATATTCCTGGGCAGCTTCTTCCATCTGCCGTCTAAATTCCATAATATCACTTTCAATGGAGCGATTTACTTTATCAAGGGCATTGGAAAATAGAGGTCCATGAAAAATAGGTATTTTTAAATCAACTTCAATATAATCTTTTTTATAACGCACAGTTTTTGTATAAACACTAACTGGATTAATGGTCATAGGGCTATAATACCTTAAATTATTAAAATGCATCAAGCTATACTGCGGGTATGTTGCATATAAATTTTTCAATCAAATCGCCTCCATTTTTTTCTTCATTTCATATTATGCTAAGGCACAAAAAAATACACCTTTTCCTTACATCCAAACAATAATTGGCTTGTTGTTTCTACAGATTTCATATGCTACAATAGAAACGACATTAAATCCTATAATAATTAAGGAGAAACTCCTATGAAAATCAAAACAATAAGCATTTTCCTATTTCTAGTTGTCTTAACTTTGTCTTCTTGTACCAGTGCTCCATCGATCAATAAAACGCCTGAAGATACAATCAAGAATTTTATTAGTGCTGGCTTTAAAGGAGATAAGGAAACCTTTAAAGAACTAATTAGACTTCCTCAAGATGAAGATGCCTTTGTAGAGGCTTATATCAAAATTTATACGCAATATGCTGTTGAAAACAATGCTTCTATTGAAAATATCAAGATCAGAGAAGTTAAAAAAGAAGAGTTATTGGAAGGCGTATTTGAACAAATGGAAAAAGAACATGGATATTATCCAACTATTGTTGAAGTTACAGAATTTGATCAAGTGCCCCTACTCTTCCTCTTAGAAAAAGAAGATGAAAAGTATTATATTCGCAATATTGACACTAAAGAAAAATATGCTTATTTATTTATTGAGTAGTATTTCTTACTTGTTCTAAATCCCTCCATAGGAGCATATATTTGTTTTGTTATACTATTTTCATAGTATCAGGAGGGAATCTTGTGAGAGGAAGCAGAAACATTATTATTACTATAATTGCCATTTTTCTACTATCACTTATCGTGCATTTAAGGGTTTGACAAGAATAACACACTTAACCATTCAAATAATAATCTATCAAAAGACTAGAGTCCTTAACTGGCCTCTAGTCTTTTATCTATGCTTGAAAAATTATTTGCTGCGCTCGTCCCAAAATCCAACAGATTTTCGGCTATCTAGATGAAAAAATGTATCATAAAACCCTACTCCGCCACCTAATCCATCGGCATTACATAGTTCTGTCCATTTTCTTTTTACATTTTCTAAATATTCTTCTTGTCTCTCCTTCGTATAAGGAGCAAATTCTTCCATTGGCAATGCAATATCTGAGGCTATTCCCAGCAGATGAATACTGTTTTCAGAACCACCTATGACCGCATTGTACTCGGGTGTCCTATATCCACTATTTATGATCATGACTCTCCCATACCAGTTTCTAAATTTTTGAAGTCTTTGAATATGGGCAATTACCGCTGCATTGATTAATACTTCTCCATTGGATTTACATCTAAATTCTTTTATATTGAAATTGGGTGTGATTTGACCGTCAAATACTTGTATATTTAATGGCTTCATATCCTTTCACCTCCCTTTAAATGTGTTCTAGGCTTTGTCCCGATACATAGTATGTAATAGGCTTATAAGAAGATACAATTAGCAATTCTTTCGCTAAATTAAATATAAATAATAAAATAGTAACATGCGTCCATCCCATTACATATTCTAAATTAGAAAAGAAAAGAATTACATACCTAGTAAAGGAGGTGTATATTCATGTCTGATAAGTCTTATGTAGCCCCTGGTTTAGGAGGATGGTTTACTGATCCTAGTCTGCTTTTCTTCTTTCTATTGCTTGTAGTACTATTTGGAGGAGGTTTTGGCGGCGTTGGTGGACCTGGTGGTTTCTTAGGTGGATTCCTTGCTAACCCAAGTCTATTGTTCTTCTTCCTATTGCTAGTTGTTCTATTTGGAGGAGGAATTATACCTGGATTTGGTGCAGGTCCCCTTCGATAATATTGATGAATACAATAAAGGAATTGGGCCATCTCGTCCAATTCCTTTGTACATAGTTTCTATAAATTTTTATCTATAAGCACATAAGAAAGCTTCTTTAAATCATTGTTAAGAACCAGTTCTTCAGGAAATTTTATTTCCTCTAACAATTCATATGCCTCATCAAATCTCCCCACATCATAATAAATGTGACTATCGCTCCCTAATATAACCTGCACTTTGTATTCTCTTGCTTTTTCAAGTAGAATTTTTGCATTTTCTCTGCCATTTTTCCTTGTAGAATTGGACAATAGTGAAGAATTATTTAGTTCTAAGGCAACCTCATATTTTTTTGCATGATAAACAACTTTATCATAATCTAAAGGAAATCTGCTGTCATCTGGATGGCCAATTATTTTCACATAAGGATTCTTCATTGCTCCAATAACTGCATTCGTATTTTCTTCAACACTCCCTCTCTCAATACAGTGGGAGTGAAGACTGGCTATAATATAGTCTAGATTTTTCCCTAGGGAAGGATCTACATCAATATTTCCTTCGTAGTCATATATATTCCCTTCAATACCTGCCAGAATTTTAACTCCCAATATCTCATCTCTAATCACCTTATAATTTTCGAAAAAAAACCGTTGGGTAGTCCCTGGCATTCTAATTGAGTGATCACTAGTCCCCAATACCAATAGACCTTTCTTCGCAGCTTCTTCAACATTTTCTTTCAAAGTGCTAAAACCATGTCCGCTTGATAGGGTATGGGTGTGTAAATCTATAAGAGCTTTCAATTTACCCTCTCCTTTTTTATTAGAACAACATCTTCATTTACATCAAAACTTCTATGATTGCTCTCATAAACAACATAAAGCTCTCCTGCACAATTAACTGTATAATGGATCTCCCTTCCATTATATTGCTTATTTGTTATTCTTCCTTTTATCCCCAGACCCTCTTTTTCAATGGAGAACTGCTCTGGTCTGATTGGGTATAGACCGTGCTGAATAAAATAAGGTTCTACTCCTTCATTGGCATATATTATTTTTGTATCCCTGACAAGAAAACTATTTTGCTGCCATCTACCTTTTACTAAATTGTACTTACCTACAAAGGTAGCTACAAATTCTGTTTTGGGTTTTATATATATCTCCTCAGGTGTTCCTATCTGTTCGATATTCCCATTTTTCATAATGATGATCCTATCCGCCATAGCAAGAGCTTCGCTTTGATCATGAGTAACGTAGACAATGGTAGCTCCTGAAAGTCTATGAAGATCTTGTATTTCTTTTCTCATACTGATCTTCAGTTCTGCATCTAAAGAACTAAGAGGTTCATCCATTAATAAAATATCTGGTTTTGAAACCACAGCACGTGCCAATGCAACCCTTTGTTTTTGTCCTCCTGATAGCTCTCCAGGTAATCTATCCGATAATTTCTTTAATCCTGTCCATGAAATAGCTTTTTCCACAGCTTGCTTTTTTTCGTCCTCACCCATGGCTTTATTTCTTTTACTTTTTAAAGGAAATTCAATGTGCTCTTTCACATTCATATGCGGCCAAAGGGCAAAGGATTGAAAAACCATGCTTAAGTTCCGTTTTTCAACTGGAAGATTATACTGTGAATCCGAGTACAATACATCACCCATTTTTACAGTCCCAGACGTAGGTTCTACAAATCCGCCTATAATTCTTAATAGTGTAGTCTTACCACAGCCTGATGGCCCCAAAATTGCAATAAACTCCCCATCTTTTATATCTATTGAGACATCATTTAATGCTATTGCATTTCCAAATTTTTTAGTTACCCTATCAATTATTAAACTCATACGATCCCTCCAGATTTTTCGCAAGGTCTATTTACTATTTTAGGCTGAGTTTGCTGTCTTAAAGCTATTTTTCTTAGGTTTTGAATATCGATTTTCTTTACTCCTTCCATAAGGATATAACCTAATAATATCATTGCTACTACTACAGCAGACATAGCTGCTGAAAGATTGTAGTCCCCTGATTGCTGAAGGTTAAAAATCGTCAGTCCTATGGTTTTAGTTCCTGCAGCTGCAAGCATTGAAGATAATGTCAACTCTGTCATCGCCGAGATGAAAATGAAAAAAGTACTGGATAAGGCTGATTTTATAATCAATGGGCTTATAATAAGCCTCCATGTCTCATATTTTGTGCTTCCCGATACGGAAGCTGCTTCTTCTAATGCTGGTTCTACAGCTAAAAGAGCTGTTGTACTTCCCTTAATTTGCAAAATTAGATAGCGGGTAATATAGGCAATAACCATAATTTTGATTGTTCCATATACATTTGGTACCTTTGTCCAGTGAAAAATCATGGCAAGGGCCAATACAATACCTGGGATAGCATAGGTAAGAGAGGAACTATATTCTGCCAATTGAATGGCTTTAGAATTTTTTCTTACTTTTATATAGGCAATACATGTCCCTAATAAAATACATATCAAGCAAGTGATTGTCGCCAATAGGATACTATTTCTCACCGCCTGCATGACCCCTCTATTGCTAAATACAAACTGATAATTCCTTAAAGAAAGGTTAGCTATATCAAAAGTTGCGCCATAGAATTTCTTAAAGGAAGATAACACCATGCTGATAAGGGGTACAAAATTAACAAAACCAAACAAGCTGAGCAGCCCCCATTCTACCATGACTCTTGTCCTCTGTTTTATCTCTATTCTTACGGAATGATCCTCTTGAATACTTTCCAATCCAGAGCTTTTTTTAATTAACTTCCCCTGAAGCAATGCACCAGTTATCGCTATGATAGATAACATTACAGAAAGAGCTGCTGCAAAAGAAAAGGCCCTTGGACCAAAGCTTATGGCTTTCTCATAGATATAGGTACTTAATACAGGAATACCAGAAGATATTCCTAAAAATGCTGGAACTGAAAAATTATCAATCGCTGACAAAAAAGATAGAATTCCTCCACTCATCAATGCAGGCATTACTTGAATCAAATTAATTTTGAGCATCGTTTCCCATTGACCATATCCAGAGATTCTTGCCGCCCACTCCAAATCTCTTGGAATCTTTCTCAACATATTCACAGTAATGAGATACACCATAGGCGTGTTACATATGCCCAAAACCAAGATTATTCCACCTAATGAGTATAGATTGATTAATGGAAGCCCTAAAGAAGTAAGTATTTTATTGATAAATCCTTTTTCCTGAAGAAAATTGCTCCAAGCTAAAGTAATAATGTATGAAGGGATAATATACTGAGCCAATATCAAAATTTCAATAATTTTTTTTCTTTTGATATCCATATAGGCAATAATCCATGCCAATATCCCGCCTAAACCTACTGATATCAATGTTGAACCAGTTGCAATAAAGATTGTATTTTTGATAGCACGAAGCGTCCTCTGTTCTTTGAGCAATACACTATAATTATTCAACCCAATTCCATTCTCTATAGTAATACTCATAATCAGCAACCTAAGGATGGGCATTATAAAAACAAAAAAGACAGAAAAATAAAAAAGACAGCGCAATATTATATGCTTGTTCATTTTACCTTTTAACATATTATCCTAGCCTTTCATAAAAGTGAATTTTATTATAAGCATAGCAGAGGCAGACTTTTTATTTACTTTACTGACTGCCTCCCTACTTATTAAGCTGCTATATTTCTTTTATTGAAATAACTTACTAAATTTTTCTTTATCAGCATCCCGATTTGTCACCAATACATCTAGTGAATGGGTTAAATTTTTGATTTCATCTGCACTTTTGAATCCTTTTGGCGCCGCAACACCTGATTTGATTGGGGTATAACCAATCTCTGCAGTTGCTTTTTGACCATCTTCTGATAGAATAAAATCTACAAAAGTTTGAGCTAATTTTTCATTTTTTGTGCCTTTGATAATTGCAACTGGTTCTGTAATGATTAAAGAGCCTTCTTTAGGATATATAAAATCAACAGGTGCTCCTTCTTGCTTTGCTCTAATAGCCATATAATCAATAATGATTCCACTTCCCTTTTCTCCTGCTACCACAGCCTTTTGTACAGCACCATTACCCTTCTCTACAGTTACTTGATTACTCTTCAATGCTTCGTAGAATTCCCATCCCAATCCTTGTGTTCTGGTAATAACACTTAAGTTATAGGCCGCAGCCCCTGAATAGAGAGGACTTGGCATAATGATATTGTTTTTGAATGCTTCTTTCCTTAGATCTGCGAATGCTTCCACTGGTTCCTTTATCATTTCTGTATTTATCATGATTCCTGTAGTAATTATCTTGGTCCCTGTATAGTTATTTTCTGCATCATAAAAATCCTTACTTATCCCTTTTAGTTCTGGCGACGCATAGCTCATCAAAAGATCTTTTGCCTTTAAGCCTTCAAAGGTAGCTGCATCAGCTACTAACAATACATCTGCTTGAACGGAATTTACCTCTTTCTCAGCTAGAATTTTACTTACCACTTCCTCAGTTCCGCTTCGAAATACATTGGCTTGTATGTCTGGATATACTTTGTTAAAACTTTCTAGAAGAGCTTGTATGTCTGCTTCTGGCTGCGATGTGTATATAGTAATCGCACCTTTGAGTTCTTCCTTCTTTTCAGATGAAACTGGGTTTTGTTGTGGACCTGTTGAACATCCTGCAAAAGATACTGCTAATAATCCTGCCAATAAGATCGATACTATTCTTTTCCTTAATACCATGTTAATCTCTCCTTTATCCTTTGTATTAGGTTTATATTTTCTTTTAAAGTGTTGAAAGATTTCCCTTTTTCAAACCCTTCAATCACAATAGGCACTTTCTTATTTTTCAATATAGAAAATACTTCATAAAAATCATAATCCCCTTCAGATAATTTTGTATGAAGTTTTGTTCCTTGCTTATTGCTTAAATGAATTTTTGATATAGGATTAACTTTTTCAAGAAGCATCTTAAACTCTTCAATATTATCGCAGTGAGCAATATCCAATGTATAAGCAAAACTATTGCCTACAGCTTCAGTTATTTCCTTTAAAGATGTTAAATCCGTTACTAGTTCTTTGGGTATCTTCTCCATAATTTCCAATGAAAGCCCTATGTTTCTAGGCTTTGAGTAGTTCAACAGTTCCTTAAGCCCTTGCCGTGCAAGGCTTATATAGAAATGTCTTTCCCCTGATAATGTTTCTCTTGGTGGATGTATGGTTACTTCTTTAGCATCTAAAGCTATAGCCAAATCTACTGCCCTTTTTATTTCATTTAAAGATGCAGTTCTTATGCCTTTATTTAAAGATGCAAAGTTCAAATCCCAACTATAACTGTGAAGAATTGTTTTGATATTGTATTTAATTGCTTTATCCATATATGCTTCTGTTTCCCAATCTCTTGCATCAAAATGCTGGGCCCAAAGTTCCACTCCTGAAAAACCATATTCAGCAACCCATCGAAACATTTCCTCTATAGATGCATCCCACATCAATGTAGAAGAAAAATAGATTTCTTTCAACGCTTCGCCTCCTTTCAACCTTACTAAATCATTCTACGAAATCTTTGTTAAAGATACTTTATGAGAATATTAATTTTATGTAAATTTATTTTCTTGTTTTAAATCAAGAAAAAATATTTTCATTTTTGATTCTTTTGTATTATACTATTTTTAGGAGGGATTGAAATGCTAGAATTATTAGAAGTTGACAAAAGCAAGCTATCGAAGAAAGATTATATGATTTTGGACTATCTTTTAAGAAATGAAAATCAGCTATTTTATGAGAATTCAAAGGATATTGCGAAAAAGATAGGTGTAAGCAACACCACTATCAGTAGATTTTGGAAAAAGATAGGATATCAAAATATAAAGGACTTTCAAAGAGCAGCAGCAGAAAGAATGGACACTACTCCTGCTTTAAAAATCAAAAATACCCTGCATAAACTGGAGGATAAAGATTCTGACTTAAATGAACTATTTTTTAAAAGCATAAAGAATATTGAAAAAACTATTACTCTTTTCTCCTATGAACAGCTGGACAAAGCTGCCGATTTAATCCTAAAACACAAAAGAATCTATCTATTTGCACCGGATGCTTCCATAGGCATTGCTCATATTATGCAGTACCGTCTAAGAAGATTAGGTGTTGAGTTTATATTTATTAACGGCGGCTCTAGCATCTATGAGTATCTGATAAATATAAAAGAAGATGATTTAGTAATCATTTTTTGTTTTAGCCGCATATTGGCAGAAACAAGCATCCTGCTAGAGCAAAAAAAAGCTGCTCATTATGCAGTGATCTTATTTACCGATTTACTTTCTCAAAATCTGCAGGAAAAAAGCGATGCCATTATCTACAGCTATAGAGGAGAGCCTACAGAGTACCATTCCATGGTGGCCCCTATGGCCATTGTAGATTGTATGATCATTAAAATTGCCATGAAGGCTGAAAATACTGTAGGACATATGGATAAACTCAATCAAATTAGAGGTAAATATCAAGAGTATATAAAAAGATAAATTTCTACGGTTCATAAAAGAAACTCTTATAAAATTTTAAATTTTATAAGAGTTTCTGGAAAATTTTAATTCTTAATAATTCTTGTCCTATTTTTTAACACAAAAGCTTTTTAAAGTAGTAATGAAGGTATTTCCATAGGAATCTCTCCTTTTTATTTGCTAAATAACAAAGAAGAGGTTCCTATTTGGGGGATAGCCTTTGAAATTATAGTAAATCCACCATATCTTTTACGGAATTAAACACATAGGTTGCTCTTGTTTCACTATTTCTATAATCTTCTTCTGTAGTTTCACCAGAAAAAACTAGCACGGAAGCTATACCTGCATTTTCTCCAGTCTGAATGTCTGTATATAGTCGATCTCCTACTATTGCCATATCTTCTTTCTTCAAATCATATTTTGAAACAATACTTTCTACTACTTCTTTATTTGGTTTACCGATTACTTTTGGTGTCTTTCCAGTAGAAGCTTCAATGAATGCAGCTATTGCACCTGCATCTGGCATGAATTTGTCATTAGGCAGAGGACAGTTTAGATCTGGATGTGTCGCTATGTATTCTACTCCTTCAGATATATATTCACAGGCTGCCCATAATTTTTCATAGGTTAACGTGGTATCAAATCCTAATACCAGATAATCTATGTTTTTATGCCTTTCTTTTTCAACAATAAAGCCTTCTTTTTTAAACTCTTCTTCTAAAGCCTTAGTTCCTAATAAATAAACTTTAGCACCTTCTTTTTTATTTTTTAAATACATAGTAGTAGCCTCTCCCGAAGTAAATACTTCTTCTTCCGAGGCTTGTATGCCTAACTTATTAAGCTTTTCTACATATATTTCTTTGTTCTTTGATGAATTATTTGTTAGGAAAATATATCTTTTTCCTTTTTTCTTAATGGTTTCAAGAAATTTTTTTGATCCATCAATTAATTCGTCACCAAGATAGATTGTTCCATCCATATCTAATAAGTATACAGTCTTTTCTTTTAAATGCTCCAAAGCCTTCCTCCCCCTCTCTAAACTTAGTTAAATAGGTTTAGAGTAAATAATGC
>JBFNEZ010000129.1:0-11320 GCA_040797825.1 Thermotaleaceae bacterium
AACCTATGACCCCCTGCTTGTAAGGCAGGTGCTCTCCCAGCTGAGCTATGCGCCCACACCATCATAAGACTGATACATTATATAATACAATATTTTTATCTAAATGTCAACGTTTACCTTTTAAAAAATATGCAATGATATAGGAATTTGATTTTTTTGTTCAGAATCCATCCTGGAGACCATGATAATCCTTCTAAGAAAGTGCTTCTCGATATAGTCTTTCTAAGTGAGCCTTATCAAAATGGTATTTTGTATTACAAAAATGACAGGTAAGTTCTGCTTGACCATCTTCCTCTATTATTTCTTTTAAATCTCTTTCGCCGATACTTACCAAGGCCTGCTCCAACCTTTCTACTGAACAATCACAGAGAAGCTCGATTTCTTTTTTTTCTAATATCTCAAAATCAAAGCCTTCTAGAAGCACCCCTAATATTTCCTCAGGATTCATATCTTTATCGATAAAGCTTGTAATAGATTCTATAGATTGGAGACGATTTTCCAGTTTTTCAAGGGTTTCTTCAGCAGCTCCTGGCAGAGGCTGCAAAATAAAACCTCCAGAAGCTTTTATTGTCCGATCTCTGTCTATCAATACCCCCATAGCTACTGCAGAAGGCTGCTGCTCTGAATAGGCAAAGTAAGCAGTAAAATCCTCAGCAATTTCTCCGGAAACTAGTTCAGACTGGCCTACATAGGGCTCTTTCATGCCTAAATCTTTAATAACGACCATATTGCCTTTCCCTACAGCACTACCTACATCCAATTTTCCATCAGGACGTAGAGGCAAATCTACATAGGGGTTGGATATGTATCCTTTTACCTGACCCTTTCCATTGGCTACAGCCAGTATTTGCTTAACAGGTCCATCACCTTTAATTTGCACGGATACTTTACTATCCTCATCCTTTAACATTAATCCCAATATAGCTGTAGCCGTCAAAGTCCTCCCTAAAGCTGCTGCGGCAACTGGTGTCGTATCATGAATGGCTCTTGCTTTTTCCACCAAATTTGTACTAACTGCTACAAAGGCACGTATCGTCCTATCTGCAGCTACAGCTCTTATCACATAATCCTTCATTCTCAACCTTCCTCCTCTAAAAAACTATATCTATAGTATGATTTAAATTCAATAGAATAAACCTATCTTACAATGGTTTGTCAATTAAGCATAATAAAAGCCCCGATTTAATCAGGGCTTAGTCTGCTACACGTTTATAGAAAGTCTCTTATGATTTTGTAACGTTTGTAGCCTGAGGTCCTTTTTCTCCTTGAACTACTTCGAATTCAACAGCTTGTCCTTCTTCTAAGGATTTGTAGCCATCGGTATTGATTGCTGAGAAATGTACAAATACATCTTCTCCATTTTCTCTTGAAATAAAGCCATAGCCTTTCTCGTTGTTAAACCATTTTACTGTGCCTTTTTCCATGCAAACATCCTCCCAACTATTTTAATCCAAATACAATCTTTTTTTTACAAATTTAGTTTATCATAGCTACTTTTTCCTGTCAAACCTTAATATGTAACTTGAAAATAAGATTTTTTAAAAATTATTTTTGACAAACGAAATAAATTCTTTCCGTATTGTCTTGAGGACCATTGAAGGAAAAAGCTTCAAAAGCCTCAATTTTACTAAAAGAAGCTGTCTTAAGCAAAGACAGTATCTCCTCTTCACCATAGGCTCTTTGGCAATGATTTTCTTCATGTTTTCGATAACCCTTTCCGTCTTTTATAAAAAGTGTCAAATCAAAATCACACACATTTTTCTCTTCATCAAAATAATTTTCCCATATATAAGAAACCTCTTCATAATTTTCTGCAAAGGTATTATGCCCTAGAATGTGCGATAGTTTATAATAAGAACTGATATCAAAAATAAAGAGACCTTCTGATTTAAGATAGCGATATACGGAAGCAAAAATCTCCTTTAAATCTTTGTCATTAGTAATATAGTTGATTCCATCGCAAATACATAAAATAGCATCTAATTCTGTTGGTAATTCAAGTCTACGCATATCTTGGTTTAGGTAAATTACTTCTACACTCATATCCATTGCTTTTTCTTGCGCTATCATCAGCATACTTTCAGAAATATCTACCCCTATAAGGTTATATCCTCTCTTAGCCAAGGAATTAGTGATATTGCCTGTTCCGCAAGCCAGATCCACAATATTTTTCGGTTCTTTTCCATATCGATAAAAAATTTTTTCAATATAGTCGGTCCAACTGTTATAATCTACATCCTCCATCAGCCTATCATATACATAGGCAAAACCACTGTAACTCTCCAAGGACATTTCCTCCTTATTTTCTTAATAAAGCATATATTTTTGTTAAAGCCAGACTGGCTTTTTCATTGATGATTAGATCGGCTCTCCTATCATAGGCGGTTGATCCAAGGTTGATAATCATTAATTTTTTGCAGATCTGAGCCAAATAATTAACCGGTCCTACCTCCAAGCTGGAACCTATAACAATAAGCAGCTCTCCATTTTCAACTGCATCCATTGCCCAATCAAAGCAGGCAGGCAGGCTGTCCCCAAACATAACCACATTGGGACGCAGAACACCACCGCAGCTCTCACAACGGGGAGGAATTTCTCCCTTATCTACCTTTTCTTCCAAGTTCTCCATATTTATTTCTTTAGAACACTGGATACAATATCCACTTCGAATATGTCCATGAACCTCATAAACTTTTTTTGAGCCAGCTTTTTGATGGAGATTATCAATATTCTGTGTAACAATTAAGTCAACACAGCCCTCTTCCTCCATTTTCCCGAGAATTTCATGGGTTACATTTGGTGCGATATCTTTCATACTCCTTAGAATTTCAAAGCCTTCCCTATAAAATTTTTCAGGTCTATTGTACAGCACCTCAGTAGAAAGGGCTTCCATAGGGTCCATTTTCTCCCACAGTCCTGTTCCGGGACTTCTAAAATCAGGAATACCGCTTTCTGTAGAAATTCCTGCTCCAGTTAATACGACGACCCCTTTACTTTTCTTTATAATCTCTGCAGCTTTTTGAATATTCTGCTCCATAACAGCACGCCTCCTCCAGTCATTATTCCTAACCCTATTATATCTCAAAGAAATCAATTTAGATTAAATTAAATATACTTTTTTTCATGAAAAGAGGGTAGCACTTGTATGCTCTACCCTCTATCCTTCAGCATTTTGCTGTTTATTCATTTTTTTCTTTTTAACGGTTATGAGACCCCCAATTCGACCGGTCTCTTTAGCAGTTAATCCGCCCCATCCCAGTTGTTTTACTTTATTTAGAAGTCCTAATTCCTCTGCAATCTCATACTTCCAAGCGTCTTCCAAGGTTTCAATTTTCTGTTTTTTATTTTTTACACTATTTTTTTTAGACATGGTTACCCCTCCCCTCATATCTATTATGGGTAAGGGTAAAGCTTTTTATACATTGTATTTAACTTGTTGATATCCTAAATAGATAAATATGATTGTCGAAAGAACAATGGGCAAAAAAGCAACCCATGAAAATCGTTTCCCTTGTTCACAGGTCTTTACAGCCAAATGGTCAGCTTCCTTTGTATCTTTACGAATAATATTTATCATATACAAGGCCCCAAGCCCTGTCAATATTGCTACACCACCAATGTAGAAGGTTGCTGCAGCCAACTGAAAGGTGTCAAACCCTTTCTCTAGTTGGGGTTGCAAATTTTCTTCCCCCAGTTTTTGGCTGGCTAAATTGCCTAGATAACCCAGGGTAACAGCCACTCCATTATTGGTAATGTGCCCTAATATCCCTGCAAAAATAGAATTGGTTCTCATGACCAAGTATCCAAAAATAAGTCCTAATACAACAGGTCCTAAAAAGTTTTGAAGATTAAAATGAAAAACTCCAAATAGGACTGCAGAGATTATAATCCCTTGAACCTTTCCTAAGGATTCATACCCACGGAGGATTAATCCTCGAAAGAATACTTCTTCGCAAATTCCTGCTGATACAGCAATAATAAAAAACAATGTAAAATACTGCCTCAGATCATCTGCGGTGGGGATGGGGGGAGCATTGATCTCGCCAAAGAGGCTCAAGAACGTCATCCCAATAAGATTAAAGAATAAAGCAACAGGATAACTAAGAACCGTAATAGCAATGATCAATCCTCCATGTTTAATAGATAGAAAATTAAAACGAAATACATTTTTAAAGTTATCCCTTATAAGCACTACATAAATAATCGGCGGCAATAATACTAAGATATACTCCGTTATCAATAACCCTTTTAGAATATCCTTTTGTTGAAAGAATACCCCTAGAGTAAGAAGCAGTATGGCCGTAAATAAATAAACCAGATTAACACCTAGGAGCGTAATGCCCTTATTTTCTGTCAAAAATTTCACCTCTTTTAAAACTTCAGCTTATAGATGCTTTTCATTTTTCAATACCCCTATATGCTTAAGATAGGTTGCATAGACTTGAATCCCGGTCAGCAAAACTTCTTCCCTATACTGAAATTGGCAGTTATGCAAGGGATAAATACAATCATGATCTTCATTCCTTACTCCTAAGAAGAAAAATAAGCCTGGAACTTCCTTTTGAAAATAAGAAAAATCTTCAGCAATCATCTGTGGAGAAATCAACTCCACACTATCCTTGCCCACAGCTGCTTCAAACTCTTCAAAAAGAGAAGGATCGTTGGTGACAGCAGGGTACATATCTCGAAATATGAGGTCTACCTCACATTCATAGGCAGCTTCTACCCCTTTAGCTATCAAGGCCATTCTTCGCTTTATTGCATCATAAACATCTTCTCGGAAAGCCCTAACGGTTCCTTCCAGATAGACTTCTCCAGCTATGATATTTCTTCTTTCTCCTCCCCACATTTTCCCAATGGTCAGAATAGCCCCTTCCATTGGATCTACACTTCTGCTCACAATGGACTGATAACTGCTGATTAACGTTCCTGCCGCAACAATTGCATCCTTAGCCATATGGGGAATGGCACCATGGCCACTTCTTCCGTGAATCACAATATCAAATTCTCCGCATTGAGCCATCAAAGGACCTGGCCTCGTTGCAATTTTACCTTCTTCAACTTCCGGAAATACATGAAGTCCTAAGATTTTATCCACTTTGAAATTTTCTAATATACCTGCTTCAATCATAGGTTTTGCCCCACCAGGGCCTTCTTCAGCTGGTTGAAAAATAAATACAACATTTTGCATCAACTTTTCTCTATGATTTGCCAAGTATTTTGCAAGTCCCAACAATATGGCCATATGGGCATCATGGCCGCAGGCATGCATCATTCCTTTATGCTTTGAAGTATACAGAGAATTCGTCCTTTCGTCTACAGTAAGGGCATCCATATCGGCACGAAAAGCAATGGTCTTACTCCCATCTTTTCCTCTCAATAATCCAACGATCCCCGTCTGAGCAATTTGGGTGTGCACCTCAATTTCTAATTCCTTAAGTTTTTCTATAATATAAGCGCTAGTTTTATACTCCTCAAAACCACTTTCCGGAATTTGATGAAGGATTCTCGCACTTTCAAAAACATCTTCTCCTATAGCTGCAACATCTTTATCAATAGAAATCATGCTTTTTCACCTCATGTTATCTTGATTAATAATAATTCTACCCCTATTGTACCCTTTTTTAACAAGAGAGAAAAGTAAAAATATTTCCCTAAAAATATTTCTATAAATATATCTCATATTCGGTTGACACCTTTTTATACATATGTTAAGATACACTAAAATGAATACTTAATTTACTCAACGAAATTGTTGTGTTTTAGAGGTTGCGATAGGTAAATAGTACGTTGAAACAGGCTGGGGAGCCGTTTATGTTCAATGGAAAGGTACCATCGCCGAAGCTCGTATTTCTTCCCTAGAAATATGCTGCTGGGTCCATGTTGAATAATCATGGGACTGTCATCGGCTGATCGCCCAGTCTTCCGATGATGTGCTACTTCACACGGGGTGAAAGTTGTATTCTATTAGCGTATTAACGGCTAAGAGTACCCTTTTACTCTTATGCCGTTTTTTATTTTTGATAAAAAGTCCTATCGTCTTATGATTTATAGACGATGCAGACATTTTTACATACAAAACCTAAATTTCATTTTAGAATTACGAATCCATACTTAATTTGAAACAGTTTCACTCTAAAATTGATCTTTACAAATATTTAATAGTTTATTAATATAAATGTAACCATTTTTTTGTAAATTGATTATAATATTATCAGCAAATGTTTATCATAATGTGGAAGAGATGGAGTGATTCATTTTGATAACAGAGGCACGAAGAAAGAAAATACTTGAATTGGTTGAAAGAGAAGGAATTGTCAATTTACAACAACTGGTAGAAGGTTTTGGGGTTTCTATTTATACCATACGCCGAGATCTCAATGCTTTAGAAGAACAAGGGTTGCTTAAAAAAACCCACGGTGGTGCAGCCAGAATAGAAAAGACCCGTTGGGTTCCCAGTATAGAAGCTGGCAAAAATGAAGCTATAGATGAGAAAAAAAAAGTAGCCTTAAGGGCCGTAGAATTTATTGAAAATGGAGATACCATCATGCTGATGGGAAGTACCATTGCTTTGTTAATGATTCCTATGTTCAGAGATAAAAATATAACTGTTGTCACGAATTCATTAGATACGGCTAAAGAATTATCTTTGATTCCAACCATTGAAACCATTTTAATTGGTGGAAGAATAAAAAACTTTAGAGGGAACATATTAGGCTCTCGGGCAGTGAATGAACTTGGCAACTACTATTTTGATAAAGCTTTTCTCCCCTGTGCAGGAATAAATAGCAGCTTTGGTGTCAGTACTTCTACCCTAGACAGTGCAGATTTTTTAAAAGCTGTTATAGCCGCTAGCCGACAGAGCATTTTGATTGCTGACTATCGGAAAATTGGTAGAACCACCTTTGCCAAGGTAAGTGATTTAGCCCAAATTGATCTGCTGATTACAGATGATAGTGCTGATAAAGAAGAACTTCATCGTCTAGAGAAAAGGGGCCTTCGTATTGAAATTGGAAAAAAAACTTTATAATAAAACACTTCAGATAATCATAAAGGAGGATAAATCATGAAAAAAATTAATCTAGCAGTAGTAGGTGCAACAGGTATGGTTGGTAGAACATTTTTAAAGGTACTGGAGGAAAGAGATTTTCCTTTTGAAAATCTTTACGTGTTTGCATCGGCCAGATCTGCCGGTGAGAAGGTTCTTTGCAAAGGAAAAGAATATATGGTTGAAGAACTCACGGAAGCTTCTTTTGATCGTGGTATTGACATCGCTTTGTTCTCTGCTGGTGGAGATATCAGCAAAAAATTCGCACCCATTGCCGCTTCAAAGGGAGTAACCGTAGTCGATAATAGCAGTGCTTGGCGAATGGAACAGGATGTGCCTCTAGTTGTACCAGAAGTAAACCCTCAAGATATCAGCTGGCATAAGGGCATCATTGCCAATCCCAACTGCTCTACTATTCAGGCAGTTGTAGCTCTAAAGCCCCTTCACGACCAATATGGAATCAATCGAATTATCTATTCTACCTATCAGTCTGTATCTGGTACAGGTGTAAAGGGTGTTTGTGATTTAGAGGAGGGAATAAAAGGTAATGATGTCATGAAAGCCTACCCTCATCCAATTGCCAACAATTGTCTTCCTCATATAGATGTATTTCTTGAAAATGGCTATACAAAAGAAGAAATGAAAATGATCCAAGAAACCCAAAAGATTTTAGGAAACTATGATTTGAAAATTACTGCCACCACTGTAAGAGTACCCGTTGTTAATTGCCACAGTGAATCTATTAACCTTGAATTAAAAAAGCCATTTGAGTTAGAAGATGTAAAGACACTGCTCAGTCAAAGCCCTGGTGTCGTTCTTCAGGATGATCCAAAAAGCAATGTGTATCCTCTAGCCAGGACTGCCGCTGGAACAGATTCCGTATACGTAGGAAGAATTCGTAGAGACTTCAGTTTAGAAAATGGTCTGAATCTTTGGGTTGTGGCTGATAACATTCGAAAAGGTGCTGCAACGAATGCAGTTCAAATTGCGGAGCTTCTTGTAGAAGCTAAATAATATCAACCTCAGAGATCCTTCGGAAAATTATTGGATAGTAAAATAAGATTTAGAAAGGATGAGAATTATGGGTTTATTTACCGGTTCTGGAGTAGCAATCGTTACGCCGTTTCAAGATGAAAAAATCAACTATAATAAATTAGAAGAGTTATTAAACTGGCAGGTAGAGCAAGGAACTGATGCAATCATCATTTGCGGAACTACTGGTGAAGCCTCAACACTAACCGATGCAGAGCACAAAGAGGCCATTCGATTTACTGTTGAAAAAATCAATGGAAGAATTCCGGTTATTGCTGGAACAGGCAGCAATGATACAGCCTATGCCGTAGAATTAAGCCGCTTTGCAGAGTCTGTAGGAGCTGACGGCCTGTTGGTTGTTACTCCCTATTACAATAAAGCAACACAAAAGGGATTAATAGCCTATTATACAGCTATTGCCGATGCAGTTAATATTCCTATCATTATTTATAATGTACCCAGTAGAACAGGATTGAATGTTTTACCCACAACTATTGCACAATTGGCAAAGCACCCAAACATCAAGGGTGTAAAAGAAGCCAGCGGCAATATCGCTCAGGTTGCTGAAATTGCTAGACTTGTTCCTCAAGATTTTTATATTTACTCTGGTAATGATGATATGGTGGTGCCACTTATGTCCCTTAGAGGTTCTGGTGTTATTTCCGTTGTAGCAAATATTGCTCCAAAAGACACCCACGATATGGTGCAGAAATTTTTAGATGGTGATGTTGCTGGTGCTTGTGCTCAGCAGCTTGCCATGAAACCTTTAATCGATGCCTTATTTATCGAAGTAAATCCCATTCCTGTAAAAACAGCTGTGAATTTAATGGGATTTGAAGCGGGAAGTTTACGCCCTCCTCTTACAGAGATGGAGAATGCTCATTTAGAGGTATTAAGAGCAGAAATGCTTGCCTATGGGTTAATTAAATAAAGGAGGTGCTCCTTTGATACGCGTTATATTAAATGGATGCAATGGAAAAATGGGTAGAGTTTTAGTAAGAATGCTTGAAGCACAAAAAGATATGGAGATTGTAGCTGGTATTGATAGGGAAACAGATAGATATGAGAATAGTTTCCCTGTGTATGCAGATATTTTTTCCTGCTCAGAAAAAGGAGATGTTCTCATAGATTTTTCACATCCTAGCACTATCTCCAATACGCTGAATTATTGTCAAAAATCAAATGTACCTATAGTCACTGCAACTACTGGATTATCCGGAAAAGATACAGCTCATTTTTTGGAAGCTTCAAAATTTATTCCTATTTTCCAGTCTTCCAATATGTCTCTCGGCATAAGCATTGTCATTGATATTGCTGCACAGGCAGCCAAGACTTTAGGTGATAGTTTTGACATTGAAATCATTGAAAAGCATCACAATAAAAAAGTAGACTCCCCTAGTGGAACTGCCTTCATGATTGCTGATGGTATTAATAAAACCTTTGAACACAGGAAAGAATACATTTATGGCCGTCATGGCAATGAAGATGTACGCTCAGAAAATCAAATCGGCATTCATGCAGTAAGAGGTGGGACGATTTTTGGAGAGCATACTGTTATCTTTGCTGGTTCTGACGAAATTATAGAAATTAAACATACTGCTCTCTCTAAGGATATATTTGCTGCAGGTGCGATCAATGCAGCGCGATTTATCATTCAGCAAAAGAACGGCTATTACAATATGCATGATCTACTAAAGGAAGCTTAGAATACCTATCTACGAAAGGATTGAATTTACTGATGACAAAAGATCTTGAATTGATAAATGAAGATTTAGACTTAACAAACCCCTATGCTATTGCTAAATTTATTAAGGAGGCAAAAAAATCTACTCCTGTTAAGGTGTATGTAGAAGGCAGCCTTGAAGATTGCAATCAAGAGGGCATTCAAAAATTTGGTCATGAAAATTTCTGGATTCTTTTCGGCGAGCATGTGGACGTTGTCCAGTTTTTAGAAACTCATAAAGCTTATGTAAAGAATTGTATTATTGAAAATGATAGAAGAAACTCTGCCATTCCTATGTTGGATTTAAAAGATGTCAATGCACGTATAGAACCTGGTGCAGTCATTCGTGGCAGAGTCAAAATCGGAAACAACGTAGTAGTTATGATGGGCGCTGTCATCAACATTGGTTCAGAAATCGGTGATGGCACCATGATCGACATGAATGCCGTGCTAGGTGCCCGTGCTACTATTGGAAAAAACGTTCATGTAGGTGCTGGAGCTGTAGTTGCAGGCGTACTAGAGCCTCCTAGTGCAACTCCTGTAATTATTGAAGATAATGTTATGATCGGTGCAAATGCGGTTATCCTTGAAGGTGTAAGGGTTGGAGAAAATGCTGTTGTAGCTGCAGGTTCTGTAGTAACAAAGGATGTACCACCAGACTCTGTAGTTGCAGGTACACCGGCTCGCATCATCAAAGCAAAGGATGCTCAAACCGCAGATAAAACGAAACTACTTGATGATTTAAGAGGATAATTATAAAACCAGTAGCTGATTTGCTACTGGTTTTTCATCTTAGTCTACAAAGGCAAAAACATAGGGCACATTCCTATAATAATCCCCGTAGTTTAAGCCATATCCAACAATGAATTTATCGGGAATGGTATAACCCACATAGTCTGGTTCCAATAAAGTTTTTCTCCTAGAAGGCTTGTCCAGCAGAACACAATTTTTGATACTGGCTGGTTTTTTTTTAGCTAGGTGGTCTAACACGAATTTCATGGTTAAACCAGTATCTGCAATATCATCCACAACCAATACATCATAACCTTCTATCGACTCCTGAATATCGTATAAAATGTTCACTTGACCTGTTGTTTCCGTTTCATGTCCATAACTAGAAGTTGCCATAAATGCGATTTTCACAGGTGCTTCAATTTCTCGGACTAGATCGGCGGTAAAGATGAAACTCCCTTTCAATAAAGATACAACCAATAGCTTTTTACCCTGATAATCTGCAGCAATCTGTTGGCCTAGTTCTTTTACACGTTTATGTATATCTTCTCTTGAAAACAATATTTCTTTACGTTTTTTTTCTATATCCATTCTCTAGCTTCCCTCCACCATCCATCTTTATCTGTCATATTATGTAGGATTAATACCTATTCTAATAGAAATCATTTCCTTTGTCAAATAGAATGCCCTATCTCTTCATAGATTATCTAAACTTTTAGCCTATACTAATTTAACTTATTGTGCTAGTTATTAAGAATTTCAGAAAGGAATATTTTGGTAGTAAA
>JBFNEZ010000130.1:0-11241 GCA_040797825.1 Thermotaleaceae bacterium
TTTCCTCCTTCTCCATAGGTATCCCCTTCACCAGAGTTGATAATGACTTTCAGATTTTTGTTCACTATTTTTATACCTGTAGCTGGTGGCAGCGCTCTCCCATGCAATCCATTGAATCCATTGGCATTGATATATTGAGGCACTTTGGCCGCCTGGCCGATACCAGAACAGATCACAACTTCATGGGGCTTTAGCTCTAACTCGTTGAGTGTATCCTTTAATGTAGCCAAAATGCTAAAATCTCCGCAGCCTGGACACCAAGCTGTATCTTTGGCTGTTTCAAATTTAGTATTAAGCATATTCAAGCACCTCCTGTATTTTTCTATAAACTTCATCACTGCTCCAAGGTCTTCCATCATATTTACATAAACGCTTTTCTATAGGAATACAGGTTTGCTCCTGAATAATATCTGCCAGTTGTCCAGAATAATTGCCTTCAACAGAAATAATTATTTTTGATTTTGCCGCATACTCTCTAAATAGTTTAGTAGGCAAGGGCCAAACATCTCCATAAATTAGAGCACCTATTTGTTTGCCTTGTTTATTGAGTAATTCAATGGCTTCTTTTATGGGGCCATAGGTTGAACCCCAAGCCACTACCAAAATATTGAGCGTGTCACTACCCACATACCAGGGTTCTTCTACTTCTTGTCCTAAGAGCTGCAGCTTTTTCATTCTTTTTTCCATCATCTGATTTCTAAGTACATCGGACTCAATAATATGTCCAAACTCGTCATGCTCATCACTATCTACCAATAAAACCTGCCCTTCTATTTTGCCGGGGATTATCCGTGGTGATATGCCGTTTTCTGTTATTTTATATCGCTTATAAAGCTCCTCTCCGATTTCCTCCCTATCTGCTAAATACCTTTCGATCTTGATCTTGCTAAAATCATAGGGCTCAATCGTTACCCCTGTATCCGCAAGATACTGATCACTCAATAGCGTCACTGGTATCTGATACTTATCTGCCAAATTAAAAGCACGGGCCGTTTGATAGAATCCATCCTCTACATTCCTAAGGGCTATAACCATTCTAGGAAATTCATCTTGGGCCGCGTGAATTACAAATTTCAAGTCTCCTTGGGCTGTTCTTGTGGGCAATCCTGTGGCTGGACCAGGACGCTGAACATTGGCAATGACAGCAGGTGTTTCAATAATCCCTGCTAAACCTAAGGCTTCTACCATCAGACAATATCCTCCTCCAGAAGTGCTGGTCATGGCTCTGGCTCCTGCAAAAGATGCTCCTAGAACCATATTTAATGCTGCAATTTCATCCTCTGCCTGTTCTACGATAATTCCCATCTCTTTTTGCTTGGATGCAATATAGTTCATGATTCCCGTTCCTGGTGTCATGGGATATGCAGAAAAAAATGTACATCCAGCTGCCAAAGCACCTAGTCCAACAGCCTCATTGCCACTAATTGTAATCCTATCCTGTTTGTGGGCTTCTTCTAATGTGTATTGATTCTCTACAAGAGCATAGCCCCTTCTGAGGGCCTCCAAATTCATTTCCAAAAGCTCATTAGTAAAATGTTCCCGCAATATTTCCTCTGCGGCGTCCACAGGTAAATTAAAAAGTTTTAGGATAGTACCCGTAATCACCGTGCTAAATATTTTAGGATTGCCAATTTCTTTAGCAATCTCCTTAAAGGGTAGGGATACTATATTCTCTCCTTCCATTTGAAATTCATCAGGCACTATCATTTTTCCATTTGGCAGAAGCCTTTCTTTGTGAATTTCTACGGTTTCTTTGGTTAAGGCAACCATTACATCTAGTGTTTCTTTTTGGGCATATAAGGGATGTTCTGAAAAACGAAGCTGATTAAAGTTATGTCCTCCTCTTACTCTAGACATATAATCTTTGGTGTAAATGATGAAGTAGCCCGTTCTTGCAATAACCTTTTCCAAAATGCTCCCAATGGTATTCATTCCTTGACCTGCAGCACCACCTAATAAAATGTTATAGTCCATATATTGACCTCCTTTTTATTCCAAGCAAATATGAGTCCCCTGTAATAGAACTACATAAATATCTATATTCTTAATACCACGTTAAAATAATTCCAAACATAACTTTTTAATTAGATCTCTCTTATTCTTCAAAAATAAATTTTTTGTTGTTATACACTTCCACTATTCAATAAAAGCTTCTGTTTAAAAATAATGTTGATGTTGTGGTACTTTAAAGAGGGATAGGTCATAATGCGGGTTGCAGGGTCTGCAACCCCTACACAAACGTGATACTATAGGCAGCCCGCCTATATCACCGCCATCTATAATTGGAAAATAACTTTATAAAGCTATATCCTTTTCAACAACTTTCTTAAACGATAAAAACAAAAAAAATCTTGCCGCATTACAGCAAGATTTTTTATTTTTAGTTATTGACACCACTGGTTGAAAAATTAAAGTTTAACCGCCCTAGCGTGTAGTTCCATATAATATGTATCATTGGAACTTGTATTGGAATCATGATAAGGCATTTGATAAGTCTAGCAGGTAATAGCACTGCTATTCCTTTGCCTGTAATCATCCAAAGCCATATTGTATCCAGTCCAAGATTTACTCCTACTGAAATAATTATAACTGCTAAGCTAATACGCAGTAAGGTTTTGGGTTTTTGATAAAGACAGATACCAAAGATTGCACCAGTTAAAAAAGCTGTAAGTGTAAATCCTGGAAAATATGCTGCTCCAGCTGAAAAGAGCATCATTCCCAAAATATCGGCTAAGGCTGCTGCTACTCCGGCAAAAACTGGACCAAACATCATCGCTGATATGGCGATAGGCAGAAAAGTAAATCCAATTCTTACAATTGGCGTTTGAATAGATAAAAACCGAGTTAGTATAACTTCTAGGGCTATGAATAAAGCAAGGAAAACCATTTTTCTTGTGTTCCTCATAAAAGCACCTCCTCTCTGGCTTAGATATGCCACATAAAGAGAATGATGCCCTTTTGCGGCAGCGGACGCAGAAATAGTATCGCAAACCTTTCATAGTTTTTCGTCCGATGGCAACTTCCCATCCAGCCGGCACTTTACGCACTATTTCCTACTCTGACTTTTGAATATTTAATTTTGTTATACAAGTATACTTTAACATAAATAAACACATATGTAATTGAAAAATAATTAGATAAATATGTAAATTTCTTTGAATAGATAAGAAATTTTTTGTCTACATTTACTTCTTCACAAACCTATAGCCGTTAATCTCATAACCTAATTTTTTATAAAAGCTGTGGGCAGCCTCCTCTCTTCCAAAACCGCTTACAAGCCATGTTCCAATACATCCCTTTTCCTTAGCAAGCTTTTCAGCGAAGGCTATCATGGCCTTTCCTATACCAAGTCTTCTGGAATCAGAATTGGTTACAAGCACTGAAACTTCTCCAAATCGGCTTACCTCTTCAATATTTTCTCTAATCCGAAATCCCAATACTCCCCGAACAATTCCATCCTGCTCGTAGACAAACAGTTCGTCGATATTACTGTTTCTAATCATAACTAAGCGATCCAGCATTCCTGCTTCACTGATTTCATGCCCTGTTAATTCCTCCATCAGCTCACACATTTTTGGAATATCTTTTTTCTCTGCTTCTCTGATTAAACTATTCATATACACCCTCCACTTAGCAAACCCTACTACCCTTTTTAGATATTTTATCGGCAATTCCTGTGGATGCGTAGGATTCAGGTTTTGTACAGCATCTAAATCCCAGCCCCGCAATCCATCCAACCACTTCTTTTACAAGATATTTTGTATCTCCGTTGTTTCCAATATCAACATGAACTTCAAAAGAAGCATTGATATGATTCTGCTCAATAAATCTTACCAGCTCCATAGCCAGTTCTACACTAGACTGGGTTTCCATAAATATTTTTTGTCTAAGATTCTTGATTGCCTTTATCTTTTTTATATCATAAAAAAAGATTCCTCCCTTGGATTTTCTGACAAGGGTAATAACTGAAACCATTTTTGTAAAACCTGCAATGTTTTGAGAATCCGTCCCTACTGAAATAACATATTCTGCTTTTGGGTCTTGGCTGATATACTCTTTGATTTTTCCACAAACTTCTTCAAAGGTAATTTCCCCATAGGTTATGCTTTTCATCTACACCCCTCCAGGTTATTTCTGCATCCAGTATTCTCAATATTCTATTGTCAATAATTATATTCCTTGGTTCTTCTTTTAACATTAGGAGAATTTACTGTTAAATCTTTGTTATAAGTTGATTTTCAATAGACTCTTAGTCTCCCTACAATCCCTTTGATACAATCCATCACTGTATCTCCTTTTAAGTCACTGTTCTATTATCAATTATATTCTTCATATTATCTTTATTTTCTCTGTCCGTCAACCTAGGGGAGATATTTTAAAAATTCTCTGATTTGGTGAATAAAGAATTTTGTCCTCTTTTTCATGAAAATATGCGTCTAATACTTTTCCTTTTATAATAAACATACATATAGAAGTCTATAGGTTAAGTTGGAGGTGCACTATGTCAAGATTTTTTAATGGAAAGAAAATAGAACTCTTAGCTCCTGCAGGAACTATAGAGACTTTTAAAAGTATGGCAAAAGCTAACTGTGATGCCATTTATTTCGGAGGCAAAACTTTAAATATGCGAATGATCAGGAAAGGTTTTAATTTTTCCAAAGATGAAGTATTGGAAGCAATAAAAATAGGGCATGAACTAAATAAAAAAATATATGTTACGGTAAATAATTTATTAAACGATTATGAAATCAACGAGGCCACAGAATATTTAGGCTTTTTACATACTATTCCCGTTGATGGGATTATCATTCAAGATTTAGGAATTTTGCAGATTTGTAAAGAACAGCATTTTGATCAATTTGAGATCCATGCTTCTGTAATGATGAACGTCCACAATATGGCCTTCGCAAGAACACTAAAAGAATTGGGCCTTTCTCGGGCGGTTCTATCCAGAGAAATGAATTTAAAAGATGCTAAAAATCTTCAAAATCAGACAGGTATAGAAACAGAGTATTTTATCCATGGAGACATGTGTACGGTTAATGATTCCAACTGCTATTACAGCTCCTTTATTTTTGGCAATAGTGCCAATCGCGGAAGATGCTTAAAACCCTGCAGGTGGCCATACCGCATAAAAAGAGAGAATCATCTTTATCCAACAGAATATCCTCTGGCTGCAAAGGATATGTGTATGTACGAATATATTCCTCAATTGATTGAAGCCTGCGTTACATCCTTTAAAATAGAAGGTCGTATGCGGGATACAGATTTTATTGTAAATTTGGTAAACACCTATGGAGAAGCCATTGATAGGTATATAGAAGATCCTTTAGATTTTGATGATAAAAAATACTCTCAGGAATTATTTGAGAGCAGAAAACGGGATTTTACTACGGCCTACGCTTTTTCAAAACCTGGTTTGGATTTCATCAACAGTCGCTATGAGGGTACGGGCAAATTTTATTCCACTGGTAAAGTTTTTTCCACCCCAACGGAAGAACCAGAACTGACAACAGCTATTATTCAAAATATTGAAAGCCAGCTCAAGGAAGGTAACCATAAAACTACTTTAAGTCCCAATCTTTCAGTAAAAGTAAATAATTTTATCCAGGCAGAGCTGTGTATAGAATTAGGCGTCACCCGTATTTATATTCCCTGTGAAGTTCTGGAACCTGATAAGTTTCTATCCTTAGAGCAGTTAAAGTATTTAGCAAGTATAAAAAGGAATACCCAGCTTTATTTTGATTTACCTCAAATGATGGATGAAATGCAATTTGATAAAATCGATCATTATCTGTTTCATTATGGATACCTATTTGATGGATTATTGGTTTCTAACCTAGGGGCTTTAAAGAGATATGGCAGTCAGTATAGAATTGTAAGTGATTATAATATGAATATTTATAATCACAAGGCTCTTGAATGCTATCACAGCTTAGGGGTCTCAGAATGCACCTTATCTATAGAAACAAAGTCCAATGAATTGGCCAAATTCATTTCCCTATCCAAAGTTCCTTTAGAGCTCATTGTCCATGGTCCCTTAAGAGTCATGTATTTGGACCATGATCTCTATGAGAATACAGAAGCTTTTATGCCTATGGTTATAGGCGAAAATCAGCATATAGATAATAGTATATTGGCATTGGTAACTGATAAAGGTAAAAATCCTGTTTATAGGGATCAAAATCATAAAAATCATTTATTTACCTCCAAAGAACTTTGTCTGCTTCCTATCCTTCATAGTTTATACTTTCAAAACCTAACCAGCTTCCGTATCGAGGGTCAAACCTATAGACCCGATGTGCTGAAAACAATTATAGAAATTTACCAAAGAGCCCTAACTGAACCCATCAAATGCAAAGAGTTTTTCTCCGCCATGAAACCTGACAAAGCTGGTTTTACTGCGGGTTCTCTATCTTTTAATATACTGTTGAATAGGAGCTGATCCCATGCACCCCCTTGGACCCGATTCTATCCTAAAAAAAAGACAACAATATCTTTTTCCTGCTACTGCCCATTTCTACAGAGAGCCTCCTCAGTTTATAAGAGGATCGATGCAGTATCTTTTTGATCACAATCATAAAAAGTATACGGATTTTTTTGCAGGGGTTTCCGTTATAAACTGCGGCCATTGCAACCCAGAAATTCTCCAAGATACTATAGAGCAGTTACGTCTCCTCCAGCACACCAGCACCATATATCTCACCCAACCGATGGCCGAACTAGCTGAAAAGCTTGCAGCAATATTACCAGGAGACATTCAAAGAACCTTCTTTTGTGTAACAGGCTCTGAAGCCAATGAGGGAGCTATGGCATTGGCCCGACTGTACACCAAAAAAAATGGATTTATTGCTTTAAAGGGCAGTCTTCACGGCAGAACCCATCTAACCATGAGTGTTACAGGCATCCCGATGTGGAGATTGGATGATAAACTCATCAAAGAAAATATTTTCTTTATTGATCGGCCCTATTCTCCAGATAGAAGCTATGAAGAAGCTATGGAAAAATCTTTACATCAACTGGATATAGTTTTAAAACAGCAGGGACAGGATATTGCTGCCATGTTGGTAGAGCCTATTCAAGGGAATGGAGGCATTATCCAGTACCCTTCAGCTTATTTAAAAGAGGCAAAAAAACTTCTGGATACCCAGGGGATATTGCTCATAGCTGATGAAGTCCAAACAGGCTATGGAAGAACCGGGAAAATGTTCTGCATTGAGCATTATCATGTACATCCTGATATCTTGGTTACAGCTAAAGCCCTAGGGAATGGAATTCCTATCTCTACCTTTTCCACAACCGATGAAATTGCACAAGTCTATAACCGTCCCTCAGCCTCTACCTTTGGCGGAAATCCTGTGGCTGCTCAAACTGCATTGAGCGTTCTAAAGTACATTGAAAAAAACAATCTAGTAGAAAAAGCCCAAGTACTGGGTAAGTATTCAAAAGAAAAGCTAGAACAAATATCTTCCCCATTCATTCAAGAGATTCGAGGCTGCGGCCTTATGCTAGGTCTCCAGATTCAGTCCCCTAGTCATGGTATAACATCTTCAGAAATCACAGATATAATTTTAGAGAAAATGAAAAACAGGGGCTTTCTCCTTGGTAAGAATGGTTTAAATAGAGATGTGGTGGCCTTTCAACCACCCCTTGTTATTTCAAAAGGAGATATCGATGCTATGATTGCTAATTTTGACGAGACACTACAAGGAATACCTATATAGATAAACGGACTGAAAGATTCTAAAAATAAAAGAAGGATCCATTTTTATTAGATCCTTCTTTAGTATTTATTTCTAGCAAACCTTTCCTGGATTAAGGATATTTTTGGGATCGAAGGCTAGTTTTATATTTTTTAATAGAGATATGGTGGTATTTCCTTCCGATTCTTGTAGAAATCGTTTTTTCGCATAGCCAATACCATGTTCTCCTGATACCTTTCCTCCTAAACTATAGGCTTTTTCATACATTAAATCAAATACTTCCTTCAATTTTTGCTGCCATGCTTCTTCCTCTAACTGGTCCTTTAGAATATATATATGAAGATTTCCATCTCCTGCGTGACCAAAACCTTTTATTCTAATATCACAGGTTTTTTGCAATTCATCGGCAAACTTAACAAACTCTGCAATGCGGTTTCGGGGAACTACCACATCACATTCATCCATCTCTGTGGTAGAAGCCTTAATGGCTTCTAAGAAAGCTCCTCTAGCCTTCCATATGGACTCTTGCCTTTCTTGGGTGTTCGAGATCAGTACATCTAAAGCCCCTGATTCTAAACAGATATGGGCTACCCGTTCATAAGCATTTTCAATTTCTTCCGTACTATTTCCATCAAAGGTGAGTAACAAGTAGGCATTTGAAGAATTATCGGGGAATTTCTTGCCTAGGAATTCCTCTGAAGCCAAGATGACATCTCGGACCATATATTCGATGGCTGTGGGAATAGCCTTTGATTTAATAATTTTGGGAACCGTCTCAATGGCCATTTCAAGATTGGGAAATGGAATCAATAAGCTAATGGCCTTTTTAGGCAGTGGAAGAAGCTTAAGCACTGCCTTTGTCACAATTCCCAGCGTTCCTTCTGAACCTACAATTAAGTCTTTTAGGCTGTACCCAGAGCTGTTTTTAACTACCTTTCCTCCCACTTCAATGATTTCTCCCGTTGGAAGCACCACTTCTAGACCTCTGATATAGTCTCTTGTCACGCCGTATTTTACAGCTCTCATGCCCCCTGCATTTGTATTGATATTCCCCCCAATAGTAGCGCTCTTTTCTCCTGGATCTGGAGGATAAAACAGGTCATGCTCTTCCACATATTTGGATATTTCCATCAGCAGCACACCAGGTTCTACAGTCAAGGTAAGATTTTCTTCATCCAGTTCAAGGATTTTATTCATCTTGCTCATGTTGAGCATAATCCCTCCATGGATGGCTACAGAAGCGCCTACCAGCCCCGTACCCTGACCTCTTGGCGTAACACAAATATTTTTTTCATAGGCATACCGCATAATCGATGATACTTCAAGTGCATTCTCGGCCTCTACCAATACCTCTGGAAACTTTTGAATGCCTGCCAGCTCGTCATGGCTAAAATCTTCATTAATCTCTTCTCCAGTAAATACCCTTTCCCTTCCACAGACAGCAATCAAAAAAGAGATATCCTCTTTCTCTATCTTTTTATAAGCCATATTTATTCCTCCTATTCTATGGTGGCAGCTGTTAAAGCTTCAAATTCACGGATTTTTCCATTGCACTTCAAATCTTCTATAAGCTGGGGAATAATCTCATAGATATCTCCCACAATACCATAATGGGCTACATTGAATATGGTTGCGTTTTTATCTTTATTGATGGCAACAATACATTCTGAATTATTCATCCCCGCTACAAATTGAATGGCTCCCGATACGCCACAGGTGAGAATTAGTTTTGGTTTTACCGTTCTTCCGCTGAGACCAATTTGTTTTCTTGGATCCACCCACCCAGCTTCAATAAGAGGGCGTGTAGCTGCCACCTGAGCTCCCAATAAATCGGCTAATTTAAAAATCATTTCCATATCCTCTGCCTTTTTAACTGCCCTTCCTGCCACAATGATAACTTCTGCATCTTCAATTGTTGCAGTTTTTTCTTTTTTCTTAATCTCTAATACTTGAATCTTTGATGAAAGTTTGCTTTTGTCAATAGTACACCGGGTAACTTTTCCTAAAAATTCTTCACTTTTTTCGGGTGCTGAAAATATTTTGTATCTGACGGTAGCAAATTGAGGCCGATGGTTAGGTGTAAATATATGGGCCATGATATTTCCCCCAAAGGCTGGACGAATTTGATCCAAATCCGTATTGTCTTGCACGTCTAATAGGGTACAATCTGCCGTTAAGCCCGTTCTAAATCTTGCCGCTGTTCTTGGAGCAAGGGATCTTCCAATGGTAGTTCCCCCTACTAGTACAATGGTAGGCTGCATGTTACGAATGAAATCCTCAAAAACTGCAGTATAGGGTTCAATTCGAAAATCCTTCAATTCCTCCTCGTCATATACAAACACTTCATCCACGCCATAATGTAGTAATTCTTTGGCCTTTTCTTGAATATTATGTCCCATCAACAGACAATACACAGGATGTTTGATTTTATTTGCCATTTCTCTAGCCTTACCGATTAGCTCATAGGTTACTGGATGAATTTCTCCTTCTACATGATCCACATATACGGCAATGCCTCTCCATGCCGATTTATCTATTTCTACCACAGGATCTTCAATAAACTCAAATACACCCTCAGGGCCTTTTTGAATACATATCTTGCACATTTTGCAGGCAGCATTGATTTGAAGATATTCATTTACATATTCAATCGCTGAAAATGGACATAGCTGAATCAATTCTTCAGGGTTTGTTACCTTTTCTTGATGGATTATAACTTTAGCCATATGATCCCTCCTAAGCAAACTTTAGCTCTTTTAATTTCTTTACCAACCTATGGGATAGCTCCATGCTTGAACCTTCCCAGATTTCATGATTTTGATTGACTTCTGGTGGAAATATACGTTTTACCTGGGTAGGCGATCCACTCAAGCCATAATTCTTTTCATTTTGATCTTCCAAGTCTTTCAGTCCATAGAAACTTATCTTTCTATCCTTTGTTGCCAGCTTCAATTTAAAGGAAGGAAGTCTGGGTTGAAAGATATCCTTTTCTACTGTAATCAGGCAAGGAAGTTGAACTTCTACGATTTCTATGCTGTTTGGCATATCCATTTCCAGAAGAATTGATTGTTCTTTTACTTCCAAAATACGCAACACATTGGCTACATGGGGCATTTCAAGAAATTCTGCAATTTCTGGTCCTACCTGGGCTGTATCTCCATCAGTAGTCATCTTGCCACAGATAATTATATCTGGAATACCCATTTTTTTAATACCTTGTGCCACTGTATATGCTGTTGCCAACACGTCGGCTCCTGCAAATTTTCTCTCCGTTAACAATGCCCCATGGTCTATTCCCATCATGTAGGCTTCTCTTATGATAGCCTCTGCCTGTGGCGGTCCCATACTGATAACACCTATCCTTGCATCCTTACTTTCCTTCATTCTGATAGCTGTTTCTAAGGCATACAAATCATAGGGATTCATTTTAGAATCGATTCCATCTCTTTTCAAAACTCCCGTTTGCTCGTCCACTTCTACCTCTGTGGTACCAGGTACCTGCTTAATACACACCAATATTTCCATCTTTAAACCTCCT
>JBFNEZ010000131.1:0-11197 GCA_040797825.1 Thermotaleaceae bacterium
CATCCCATTTTCCATCCTTCCATTTGGAAACGTATCTAAAGTCAGTCTTCATATATGCAAATCCTAATTTATCCCAGTCCATATTTACTCGATTATTCATTTCATTATCCTCCTATATTTTCTACCTATCGATTATGACTATAATGTCCATCGTTTGGATTGGGTGCTATGGTACTAACCCATCGGTTAGTATAGTTAAAGAAACCTGCTACATAAGCAGCTTCTAATATTTCATGATCATTAAATCCCACTTCTCGAAGTTTATCTACTTGATCAGTTGTGATTTCACGAGGATACGCAGTTACAAAATATGCATAATCACACAAAGCCCGCTGCTTTGCTGTCAGCTCTGCGCTGCGGTAGTTATAGGTTAGCTTATCTACCCATACAGGATCTCCAGTTAAGCCCCTCAGATAATCACTATGGGTAGTAAGACAATAAGAACAGCCATTGGTAGAAGAAACAACCAATCCCATCATTTCTTTGTCTGCTGTACTCAAGTAACAAGTCTCTGGCGTAAAAAGAGATGCTTTGAAATCTAAAAAACCTTTATATTGTAATGGATTTAAGGGCAATACTTTAAATAGGTTATTAATAAAACCCCAATTGGCCTTCATCCATTCCATTTGCTTGTCGAATAGTTCTTGAAGCTCTACAGGAACTTCCTTCTCATCAGGTTTTTGTAAGTATGAAAGCTGCTCATCATATTTTTCACTCATTATTATCTCTCCCTAAATATTCTAATATTGTCTTTATACTGTTTTATTAATCCTCTACTGGACAAATCGCAAAGCATCGTGCTGGAAAGCCAGTTGCGTTTTTTACCTTTGGGAAAGTGCAGAATATAATGGATCCTACAGGTGGTACTTGATCGAGATTATTCATAACCTCAATTTGAAATTTATCTTGCTTCAATACATAGTCTTCCCCTAAAAAACCAATTTCTGGCTGGCGAACAGGTGGGTCTGTATCAAAGGGCTCATGTCCGATAGATCCTACATTGCGCACCTCAAAAAGGAATTTTAATGCCTCTATATCCCAGCCTGGATAACGTGAACAGCCCGTCTCATCACAATTCATTGATTTATGCTGTTCAGGCCAACGTTTGGACCAGTCGGATCTCATTGCCACAAATGCTCCTTCAGGAATCTGTCCGTATTTTGCTTCAAATTCTTCAATATCTGCAACTGTTAATGCATAATCACAATCTTTTTCTACCTTTTCGTGTACATCAATTACACACAGAGGATATGCAAACTCAGTTACATCAATTTCATCTACAAGGCGTGCTCCCGGTGTAAAGTGTCCAGGTGCATCCACATGGGTACCATATTGCCCTGGAAAAGTATACTCAAGTACTTTCATAGGTGCCACATCAAAATCAAAAAGAACCTTGTAGCCCATTGGTTGAAATCCTGGCCATCTTGGTGTATCTGTTCCAAATTCGTGGGTTAAATCTACCCATTTATATTTGGAAGATTTGAGTTCTGCTAAGTGGTTCCATAGTGGAAAATTTGTCATACCAATTACCCCCTTCATTACTATTAGATATATTATAAATAAAACTCAATAAAAACCCTGTATTTTGTATAATGTTTTTATCAAATTTTTATTAGAATATTCTACATTTTTTAATATTTTCCTTTTTTCAGAAAACAAAAATTAATTATCTTTGTTCATCTCTAAGATTATATCTTACAAATCTTCTAGATTTTCATGCCAAATCACTTGTTCTACCCCGCATATACGATTAATTTCTTGCAAAAACACCTCATTTCTAAAATTTTTACATAATTTAAGAGTAAATTGTATTTCAATTATATCTACGTCTCCAAGTCTATCCAATTCATCCATAGAATCCTCTTGTTCATAAGCTTCTTCTGTATTTCTAAGAATATGAATATCTTTAATAATAATGTTGAATTTACCCAAAAGCTGTCCTAAATCTCCTATCAGCCCTGTCCGTTCTCTACATTGAACAATAAGTACTCTATGTTTCTTGACAAATATTTTCTTTTCAAAAGATCCAAGACTCATTAGTGAAAAAAGAACAATAGCCGCTGTTGTCAATCCGCCTACATAATATCCGCCACCGATTGCCAATCCAATCCCACCGCATACCCATATGCTGGCAGCAGTCGTTAATCCTCTTATACTGTTACCTGTTCTGAGAATGGTACCTGCCCCTAGAAATCCAATACCGCTGACAACCTGTGCTGCCAATCGTGCGGGATCCCCAGCTGCTCCTACATTATTAAAGCCATGGGTAGATATTAACATAATTAAAGCGGCTCCTAAAGTCACCAGTATATGGGTTCTCAGACCAGCAGGCCTATTATGTGCTTCCCGTTCTATACCAATAAAACCGCCAATGAGGGCCGATAAAATTAATCTTAATATGAGTTCAAAATTAGTTATCATCCTATTTCCTCTCTTTCATTACTTTGCTAATAAAGAATCCATGCATAAAATACATGAATTCTTAACTTTACCCTCTTCCTAATGCCTGTAGCATAGTGGATGCTGTTTTTCCATATAGTAGTATATTATTTCTTCTTGCTAACTTTTATTCTTCTTCTTATGTTTAGAACAGGTACACTTCTCAAACTAAAATTACCCTTCTTTCATTAATATTTTTACAAGAATATTAATTGACATGGAAACAATAAAAAGATAGAATCTAAAAGGTTATACTTGGATAGAAAATGGATTTCTATGATAATTTATAATAAAAAGGAAGAGGAAAAATGACTGACGAAATGATAAATTTTATTGATGAGGTGCGTAGAAGAAGAACCTTTGCAATTATATCCCATCCTGATGCGGGAAAAACAACCTTGACAGAAAAGCTGCTTTTGTATGGTGGAGCTATTCGTTTAGCAGGATCTGTTAAATCTAGAAGAGCTCAAAATCATGCGGTGTCTGACTGGATGGAGATCGAAAAACAAAGAGGTATATCTGTAACTTCCAGTGTACTTCAATTTGATTATAACGGTTTTTGTATCAATATTTTAGATACTCCTGGTCACCAGGATTTTAGTGAGGATACCTATCGGACACTCATGGCAGCAGATAGTGCAGTCATGGTCATAGACTGCTCCAAAGGGGTAGAGGATCAGACTAAAAAGCTTTTTCATGTTTGTAAAATGAGAGGTATTCCTATTTTCACTTTCATTAATAAGCTCGATAGAGCTGGTAAGGATCCTTTTGAGCTTTTAGAGGACATCGAAAATGTTCTCGGTATTCGCTCTTGCCCTATAAACTGGCCTATTGGCAGTGATAGGGACTTTAAGGGAGTTTTTAACAGACAAAAAAATCAAATCGAACTATTTGATGATGGAAACCATGGCCAATCTATTGCGAAAGCCCTTACAGGAGATATCGCTGATGAAAAATTCAAGGATTTGCTGGGAGAGGAGCTTCATAAGCAGTTAATAGATGATATAAGCCTCCTAGACATGGCTGGGGATGGTTTTAATTTAGAGCAAATTTTAAAGGGAGAATTGACACCCGTATTTTTCGGAAGTGCATTGACGAACTTTGGTGTAGAACCATTTTTAGAGTCCTTTTTAGACATTACAACACCACCAAGACCACGTCTTAGCAATTTAGGAGAGATCGATCCTGAAAACCCAAATTTTTCAGGCTTTATCTTTAAAATACAGGCCAATATGAATCCTACCCATCGAGATCGTATTGCTTTTTTAAGGATTTGTTCAGGTAAGTTTGAAAAAGGGATGACAGTAAACCATGTCCAAGAAAATAAAAAAGTAAGATTGGCTCAGCCTCAACAATTTTTAGCCCAAGAACGTGTTGTTGTAGAAACAGCTTATCCTGGAGATATTATCGGGATTCACGACCCTGGTATCTTTAAGATCGGAGATACTCTTTGTCAGGATCAATCAAAGATCCAGTATGAAGGTATTCCACTCTTTGCTCCTGAGCATTTTTGTAAGATCTATACAAAAAATGCCCTTAAACGCAAACAATTTGTAAAGGGTATTACCCAATTAGCAGAAGAGGGCACCATACAGGTTTATAAGCGTCCTAATATTGGTGTGGAAGAATTAATCGTCGGTGTTGTAGGCGCCTTACAATTTGAAGTTCTAGAATATCGTCTTAAGAATGAATATGGCGTAGACATTATCATGGAGAGACTTCCCTATCGTTTTATTCGATGGGTAGATATGGAAAACTTTAATCAAAATACTTTTAGTATTACCATGGATACCATGATTGTAGAAGATGAAGATCAGCATCCTGTCCTATTATTTGAAAATGAATGGTCCATCAATCTGGTAAAAGATCGAAATAAAAATGCGGTACTAAAGGAAATTTCTTTTAGAAAATAACTACTTTGACTAGTTTTCAGAACAACCCCCCCTATACAATATCAAAGGGATATTGTACAGGGGGGTTCTTTTTCCTTCTGATTTTCTTATATCAATTCTACTCAATCAAATATACTTCTACATTTGAAGCACGACCAAATTTTTTCACAGCTTCCAGCTGTTCGTTTCCTCCATCTCCAAGATAGATATCCACAGATCTTGCTTTTATGCCGCTTCCTGTATCTCCAGCAAGATAAATTCCATTGTATTTTGAACGCCAATCTCCTTCCTTGAAAATAATGAGAACCTTACTCCCTAGTGGAATGGTTTTAGAATTAACAGATACCACCATTGCCTCTCCCCACTGTTTTCCATTGAGGTTGATCCCCGTACTTGTAAAGCCCCGATACTTATCGCCTAGAGCTTTTCCGCACGAAGCTATAGATAAATCATAGGCAGTAACCGTAAAATCCTTTCCTAACAATTTGCCCATTTTTTTTATATCTTCGAAGTCCTCGCTCATTGAAGGAGTGTTTTTTGAGTCCTCTTCGCTATTATCCTGCTTTTTTTCTGCTTTTTCCTCTTGCTGCTTTATATATTGGCTAAAATAAAGCTTGTTTTTTTCCTCAATCGTTTCATGAACTGTTTTCATCTCATATTGATGAATCCATCCCTCTCGTCCATCTGGCAATACCACATGAAAGTAGTCCTCTGCATAATCCTTTAATTCAATCACCGTATTTTTTTCTACTTCACAAATTGTATCGCTGTTATTGGAAGCCTCTGCTCTAATTTTTGCTTTGTCTGTCTGAACAGATGCCCTGGGATAACTAGGTTTTTCTGGTATTGTAATAAATTCAGATAGGACCCATCCAATGACATCCTCCCCCAAAGCAACCTGAAACCACTTTCCCTCCTCTGCTATGACACTTACTCTAGCCGTAAATCCCAGTGTTCCTTTTAGCATTGAATTGGGATCGGGAAGTTCATTGACATAAAGAAGGTCCATGTTGACAATTCCTTCCTTAATGGGATGCTTGGCATAATCTAAAACAAGCAAAGATTTAGTATGTATCCAGCCATGAAAACCATTTTCTGTTGAGACTTCCAACCACCTTCCTTTATTTCCTACTACAAAAACACTACCACCGACTCCAATTGTAGTAGCCACCTTGGAATGTTCTTCAGGAGCCTCATGAATATTTACCATTCTATCAATGACAACAGCTTTTGTATTTTCTTCACCAAAGGCAACACTTCCCATAGATATAATCCATACAACAGCCAAGAGCGCCACGATAGAAATAGATTTCTTCCTCACTATTTCAATCTCTCCTTTCCTTCTCACTGCATTTTTAAAAAGTCTACTAAACTTATTTGACTTTATTGTCAATAAATCCTTCTTTTTTTGAGATAATATTCATTTTATGGTCATAAACCCTCTTGAAAGTTCCATTTCTTACCCCTTTTTATTATTATAAAAGCAAAAAGCTCCCTTTAGAAATAGATTTTCTATCTAAAGGAAGCTTTTTATGTTTTTAAGAGCATTATTTTTTATTCTGCTGAAAGTTCCCATAAATAAAGGGAGGCCACAGAGCCATAGGGAGAATATCTCTTTTTATATTTTTCAAACTGTTCCTTAGAAAGGGTTTTTAATCCATACAAATTCATCATCCCTCTACAGATAGCCAAATCCTTATAACTTACAATATCCAATCGATTCAGCGAAAAAATCAACAACATTTCTACAGTCCACACCCCCACGCCATGAAGAGCAGAGAGTTTCTTGATAATTTCTTGATCCGAGAGCAAATACAGATGGTGAAAATCGATTTCCCCTGTGGCTGCGGCTTCCGCAATTCTTCGAATATAGCCGACCTTTCTCATACTCATGCCACATTTTTGAATCCTCTCTTCACTTACTTTCAAAATATTTTCAGCTGTCACCCCATCAATCAGTTCACAAAATCTGTTCCACACAGTTTGAGCTGCTTTTTTGGATATTTGCTGACTGACAATGCTAGACACTAGGGCCTCAAAGGGATCTGGAGTGATCTCTCGCTCTATCAACCCAATTCGTTCTATGGCAGCAGAGAGCTTTTTATCTTTCTTTTTTAGGTATTCTATTTCTTTTTGTCCGTATTGGAAATATTTCATGGCTAGTTTCCTCTTGTATTTGACGATTATTTAGGACATTTCACAAGGTCAGTATATCATTCTTCTTAATTTCGTACAAGCCGCCATGTTTGCCATCTAATCATTCTTACAGAGACTTCATACCATTCCTGCCTTCTCTTCAAGCACTTCCATAGGATAAAAGTCACCATATTGAATGGAAAATATATCTCTATATGGAAAATCTATTTTAATCTTTTCTTTGATCAGATAACTCCAAAATCCACTGCGAGAAATATCTCCCTGAAGAATAATCCCATAAATAATCCCATCTTTATGAATAACTTTTTTATATATTTTTTGCTTAACAAATAGATCCACCTGATAGCTATCATCTGGAGGGTCTATTTTTCCAACAGAAATAGTTTTGAGGCCAAATAAATGAATGCTATTTTTTTCTGCAAAGTAGTCATCATAATATCTGATAACTCCTGCCATATTGCTGGCAGCCACGATCCCTTGCTTTACCGCACTGGGCCAAATCGCCGACAATCCAGTAACATCACCTGCTGCATAAACGTTAGAAACAGAAGTTTCCATTTGATTATTTACTTTGATTCCTTTTTCTGTTTCAATTTCTTGTTCATTCAAAAAATCTATCCTAGGCTTTACGCCTGCAGCAACAATAATCATTTCACAGGCTATATCTATACCATTTTGGAGCTTAACTAAATTTACTCCCTTCTGGTTTTCTATTTCTGTCACTGATGTCCTTGTAAATATTTTAGCCCCTTTCTCTTCCAATAGATTCTCATACTGCCCTGCGGCTCTATCATCCAATTGCAGGGGGAGTATATGTTCTGCCATTTCTACTATATTCACCGATACATTTCTCTCCAACAGAGCCATAGCCGCATCCATCCCAATTAAACCGGCTCCAATAATCACAGCCGACTTGCTGTGGCCGATGCAGGAAAGGATACCCCTCACATCCCCTAGATTTCTTAGTGTAAAAACATTTTTTCCTTCTTTCATTCCTTTAATCGGAGGGAGTACAGCCTGAGCGCCAGAAGCAATTAACAACCGATCGTAAGGAATAATTTCTCCATCCCCTAAAAGGACTTGTTGATTTGAAAAGGCTGCTGCTTTAACCGTCACTCCTTTTCGCCACTGAATGTTGTATCGTTCAAAGTAATCTTCTTTCACAAAAGAAAGTTCTTTCTCACTGCGTTTCCCCGATATGCCATGATGGAGCATACATCGAGAAATAACTTTTTCATCTTCCGATAGGATGGTAATTTCTCCATGGCTATCTAGACTTCTTAATGTTTTTGCTCCATGAATTCCAGCAGCACTGGCACCTATAATCACATATTTCATTAGGAATTCACCTCCATCAAATAAATGGCTTTATTGGGGCAGTTCTCTACACAAGCTGGCGTCTCTCTCTCTCCACAGAAATCACATTTGATGACTTTTTCGCCGCTGCTATTATCCGGTTTTAGTATCCCAAAGGGACAGGACATCACACACATAAAGCAAGCCGCACACTGCTCAGCATCGTAGGATACATGTCCTGTAACATCATCCTTTGTCATTGCTCCACTCATACAGGCAATAACACATTCTGGTTCATCACAGTGTCTGCAAAAATTAGGCGTTGGATTTCCTCTAAAATCTAAAGCAATTTGGTGCCGACTCTCATTTTCATGGGTTGCTAAATCCAAATCATAAATAGATTTCCCATGGGGATTGTGCTCCACCATACATGCAAGGCTGCAGCTCATACATCCATTGCATTTTTCCTTTTCTATACCGATTCGATTCATCAATATTCCCCCTTCGCGCCTATAATCCCAGCCCTTTTCTTTTCTCCATGACAATTTGCTCCAATTTATCTGCTGCAAGCAAGATATCATCTTCTAGAATCAATTGTCCTCCAGTAAGATTTTTCATGTCTTCTGTCAATACCTTGGTAACGGTTTGACTGCCCGTGATAAAAGGAGGAATTGCCAGGTGTAATGGTAAGCCCAGTGCCAGACCAAAGGAGCCATCTGCCAAGGCTTGCTCTTCCAGCCACTGGGGCGCTGATAAAACAAGGGGCAATTGCGGTAAATCGACGTTAAGGGCCTCTGCGATTTCAGAAGCAACCAGCTCCAGTCTTCCGATGGCTAGGCAAGGACCGAAATTGAGCACAGGGGGTATCCCTAAGCTTTCACAGACTTCTCTTAAATTATCCCCTGCAAGAGCGGCAGCCTTTGGGGACATCAGGCCTACATTCTCTAACCCTCCACTGGAGCACCCAGCAGACAGAACAATAATATCTCTTTGAATCAATTCCTTGGTTAATTCCACAGTAAATACATCATGGCCCTTTGCAGTGAGATTGGAACATCCTACAATTCCTGCGATCCCCTTTATTTTCCCCGATACAATCAAATCAATCAAAGGCTTCCAGCTTCCTCCAAGAAAATTCTTTAAGGATATTTCACTAATTCCTGTAAGCACATCCTCATCCCCATGCTCCCGAGGAATATTGATATTTACATGCTTTCTTCTTTCTTCGTAGCTTTTAATCGATTGAAGAATAAGTTCTTCACACAGATGGCCATCCTCTTCAAAATCATAAGACAACATCTGTGCATTTGCTTTCTTAGCCATATCATCTATGCAAACCATCTTTACCATAAATTCATCGGCCAAAGGTTCAATGCCTGGCAGTGTACAGTTGAATTCTGATATAATCAGGTCAATCGCACCTGTAGTAATAACGGATTCACTCATAAAATTATTGCCCGCGTGACCTGAAAAAACTTTATCATTATGTTCTCCACGGAGCTGCATGTCTTGCCCTACACAGGTACATCCAATCAGTCGAATCCCCTTTGCGCCAACCGCCTTTGCCATTCTAATAGTATCTTCCTCGGATAAACGTTTTTCTAAGGTAGCAAATAGGGAATGTTGGTGTCCAGTAGTCATAATATTGATATAATCCCCGTCAATAATCCTCAATCCAACAGGGGCTTTCCTTAAAGAAGGATCTCCTAACATAATATCATTCAAAAGATTGGTTAGCGTCAATCCATATAGTCCTGTGGAGATTCCTAACCTTAGACAGTGCAGCAGCATATTTACAGGATCACTATTGAGATTGGTAGAGGTTTTCACCACACCATCAAATACTTCTGATTTTGCTCCTCCAGGCAGTATATCTAGTTTCTCCCACACTTCCCTTCGTGGGCCATAGGCTATTTTATTCACTAATTCCATTTTTTCATAACTGGGTTTATATAAGTCTTTGAGTACGCTCTCAGCAATTCGGTAGGCTTTTTGATGGGGATCTTTTTCTTGGATATCCAATATTTCTGCCACTCTGTTTAATGTATCGTGACTTTTAATAGGCAGTTTTTTTTCTGCAATAGTTTTAAGCCTTCTAGCCGTATTTTCGATGATATGTATGTAGCACCCAGAGCCTGATGCTACTGCTCGGAGAAAGTTCCTCGCAACGATGGTATCTGCATTGGCACCGCAGACACCCTTTTGAGCATCTGGGGTGATTCTACAGGGACCATTGGCACATAGTCTACAACAAACGCCCTGTAGTCCAAAACCACACTTTAGTTTTTGGTCCTCCACTCTATGGTGGGCAGTTTCACAGTCCATAGATAAAATGAAGCCCTCCAATATTTTGTCCGCAGATTGACAGGTCCTACAGCTTTTAACAGTTGACATTAAAATTCCTCCCTTTAACTATACTATTTTGGTATAGTTTTAATTTAAAATATTACGGGAATGTAATTCCCGTTATTGTTATAATTAAAGCTCATTTTTCATAATTTTTTCGAAGGTTATACTGTCAAGATCAGAAATGAGGTTGCTCTGAACCTGATTCAGTGCGCGATGGACATCGCAGGAACCGGTTCGATTCAGATTGCAAAAATCTTTATCATAAAGACATCTATTTACATAAATAGGTCCTTCTATGGCCTCAATCACATTTTTCAATGTAATGTTTTTAGGTTCTTGGGCAATAGAATAGCCTCCACCTACACCTCTAAAAGATCTGACAATGCCTCCATGAACCAACTTTCTTAAAAGTTTTAATAAAAAGCGAAGGGGTATCTTTTCGTGAACAGCTATATGTTTTGCTTCTATTTTTTCCCCCATGCCTAAATTGCATAAGTAGAGTACTACTCTCAGTGCGTAATCGCCTTCTTGTGTAATTCTCATATTCACCTCAAAAGTATACTTATTTGGTATATTTATACTATACGCTCATGATAATTATTTGTCAATATATTTTCTATATTTTTTCCATAAAAAGTAAAAATGAACTGACGAGGTTCTTTTCATATCTCGAGCAGTTCATTTTTATTTTAAGATAGCTGATAATTAGTCTGTTCTAGTCTGTCCTTTAAAACTTTTATACGCTTTAACAAATTGGGATGGGTAGACATAAGCTCGTATAACCATACCCAAAATCCGCCTTCTTCCTCGACCTGTTGTTCAATGGCATAAATATTTACATTGCGGTATAATTTTTTTCCTGTAGCCAATACCAGCAGTCCTTGAATGGCTCCTTGAGGCACATAATATGCCCCTATACGATCGCAGGTGTATTCACATGCTCTAGAGTAGGCAGCCCCTAAAAAGGGAACAATGGTAGAGGGAAAAATCAACCACCTGTAGGATAAATGCTTTCGCTTGATATGTGCTAGTTCATGGCAGATAACAAAGGCTACCGCATCTTC
>JBFNEZ010000132.1:0-11190 GCA_040797825.1 Thermotaleaceae bacterium
CCTTACCCCTTACTTAGCTAAGTACTACTAAAATCATTTAAGTTTGTTTTCACTTCCTTTCTCATATGTTAATACGATAAACTTCCGATTTCATTACACATTATATTAAATTTAATTATATCAAATCAAAAGGTTTGAAGAACTTTAAATAATAATAGAGTGAGTTCTTGATTTTCTTATCAACGCAAATGTATAATATTTCTGTATTTATTCTAACAAGACTACAAAATGCGGCACAAAATGTCGAGTAAGTCTATTTCTAAAAAGATATTATTAAACTGCGAGTGAGAGGATGGATTGGATCAAGCAGCTGAATGAGTCAATAAAGGGGGAAATCATATGAATTACCAAATTGAACAGTGGCCTGCATTTAAAGTTATGGGAATATCACACAGAGTTAAAACATCAGAAACATTTGAAGTTACTCCAAGGATATGGGAAAAAGCATGGAAAGACGGGACTATGAGAAAATTTATAGATAGCTTTCCTGATTACAGGCCTGCAGGATTTTTGGGAATCACAGCAGGAGGACAATGGGGAGATTCAGAAGAAATGAATTATATAATAGCTGTAACAAACCATGTTGATGTATCCGAATGTAAATATATCCCTCCACTTGAGGGTATGGAGGAATTTTCATATCCTACTGCAACTTGGGCAATTTTTGAAGCCAATGGAGAGTTGCCAAGTGCAATACAGAAAGTCTACAAGCAGTTTTACACTGAATGGCTTCCAAATTCAGGATATGCGTTAGCAGACCTTCCAGTTATTGAATGCTATATGCAGGAAAACCGACAAGAGGTATGGATTGCTGTAGTCAAGAAATAAACCGCTAGGAGATATTTTCTCCTGCGGTTTTTCTATTTTGAGAATATTGTCTCATAATTATTAATGCTGGTCAAACGTCCATAATCTGTCAACTTGACCATGTTATCTGTGAATTCTATGCACTCATCCTTTTTTAGAAGAGCCATGATGTTCCTTGTAAAGTCCGCGTCCCAATGCAACTCAGTTTGTATGGTATCAAGTCCCGCCTCCTGTGCTTCATATTCACTACCCTCATGATTATAAAGATGGAACAAGAGCGTCATTTTTGCAAACTGTATTTTTTGGTTTCTTCGCCTACGTAAGGCACTGATAAACCCCCTACTGGGAGCAAATACGAAAACCAACAGGAAAATAATACCCGTCATCACAGCCATACTGCCTGCTATGGATACATCCAAGAGAGCAGCTATCTGGTAACCCAATATCCCATTAACAGCTCCGATTAATCCGCTCAAAATCAGCATCCATTTCAAATCGTCGGTTAGAAGGTATGCCGTAACTGGTGGTCCAATCATGAATGCCACCACCAGTATGGAGCCAACCGCCTGAAAAGCACCTACTGTTGTAAGGGAAACAAGTGTCATCAGCCCGTAATGCACCAATGTCGGTGTAAAGCCCAATACAACTGCAAGCATAGGATCAAAGGTTGCAATCTTTAGCTCCTTGAAGAAGACGATAATTATCACCAAATTCAATATTAGAAGCACACCTGTTGTATATATGGCTTTTGCTCCGATATCAACCCCAGCTACAATCATTCTGTCAAACGGAGCAAAAGCAAGTTCCCCCAGAAGCACCGAATCAGTGTCCAGATGAACCGAGCCTGCATAGCGTGTGATGAGGATGATAGCAATGGAAAAAAGTAAGGGAAATACTATGCCGATTGCAGCATCCTCCGCCAAAAGTCTTGTACGTCCTAGCATCTCAGTCAGCCAAACGGTTACAACACCTATCATCGCCGCACCAAATATCAGCAAAGGAGACGAAAGGTCATGTACCATAAAAAACGCCAAAACGATACCGAGTAGAATTGTATGAGTAATCGAGTCAGACATCATAGACATCTTTCGTAGCACTAGAAACACACCAGGAAGTGCGCAGGCCACCGCAACAATTACAGCGATAAGTTGTATTTCAAATTGAGGTGACATTTGATGCACCTCCTTCCAGCCTTAATAACAGCTTGTTTTTCCTGCGCTGGTACATCCTATGGAGAATACCCCTTCCAGGTGCGAACAGCACACTAACTATAACAATCATGCTGACGCACACTACAATCGCAGGCCCTGTCGGAAGCTTAATCACCAGAGAGCTAGCGGCTGTTCCGGCAATACCGGACACCGCACCAAAAATGGCTGAAAGAAAAACCATCATCCAAAGTCTATTCGTCCACTGGCGTGCTGCGACAGCAGGAGCGATGAGCATGGCGCTCATCAAGATTACACCCACCGTCTGTAATCCGATGATGATTGCCAACACAACCATGAACGATAGTAGCAGGTTCAGCTTCTTGGGTGAAAACCCAAGGCTTTGGGCGAAATCACTATCAAAGGAAAAGAGTTTAAATTCCTTCCAGAACAGAAAGACAAGTAGCAGGAGAGCCATGCCGCAGACAGCCATTAAAAGAATATCCCGCTGCATCAGCGTTGAAGCCTGCCCGAATATAAATCGCTTAAGTCCCGCCTGATTGGAATTTGGGATTTTCTGCACATATGTCAGCAGCATCATACCCAATCCGAAGAACACCGACATTACCAATGCCAAGGCGCTGTCAAATTTAATCCGAGTATGCCGAACTATACCCACGATAAAGAGAGTTGCAATGATCCCAGAAATAAGAGCACCTAGTAGCAGGGTTTCCGTATTTTTACTTCCCAACAAAATAAATGCCATGACCACACCGGGCAGTGCGGAATGAGAAACACCATCACCCAACAGACTTTGCTTGCGTAGTACGGCAAAGCTTCCCAATACGCCACTGATAATCCCCAAAAGGGCTGAACCCATTGCAACCGTTTGAAAAGTGTAGTCTCTCAGTAAAGAACTAATTACATCCATATTACACCACACTCCTTAACAAGGTACCAGTGCTTCGGTATGTCTTTTTCAAATTATCCTCATGGAAAACTTCTTCTACTGGTCCGCTGGCTACTATACTCAGATTGATAAGAGTCACCCAGTCGAAATAATCCGCCACCGTTTGCAGATCATGGTGCACCACCACAACTGTTTTTCCTTGCTCTTTCAGTTCCTTTAGGAGCATGACGATGGCTTTTTCTGTCTGTGCGTCCACGCCTTTAAACGGTTCATCCATGAAGTAAACCTCCGCTTCTTGCACCAACGCACGGGCTAAAAACACTCTCTGCTGTTGACCTCCGGAAAGCTGACTGATCTGACGGTAGGCGTATTCCTCCATGCCTACCTTTTGCAATGTCTTTCGTGCCAGTTCTATATCCATTTTTCTAGGACGCCTAATCCACCCAAGTTTTCCATAACACCCCATCAGCACTACATCCAGCACAGTAGCGGGAAAATCCCAATCCACACTACCACTTTGCGGAACGTAGCCGATACGTTTTTTCAGCATGTGTATATCATCACTTCCGTTTATGAAGCGAACGGCTCCGGAAACAGGCTTCAGCAGTCCAAGCAACGCTTTTATGAGAGTAGTCTTGCCCGCACCGTTAGGGCCGACCACCGCCATCAGCTTTCCCTTTGGAATCTTAAGGTCAATATCCCATAAAACAGGTTTTGCATCGTATGCAACAGTAAGGTCTTCTACCTCCACTGCATAGCCTTGAGATTTTATATCCATATCAACTACCTCCTTTATTTCAGAGAATCCACTATGGTTTCAATATTTGCTCTAACTGTTAGGATATAGCTTTCAGCTCCAGAGCCTTCGCCACCAAGTGAGTCGGAGTATAACTCTCCACCAATAGCAACATCAAACCCCTTTGCTTTTACCGCTGCTTGAAGAGCTTCTATGGTCTTAGGTGGCACAGAAGACTCTACGAAGATTGCCTTAATCTGCCGTTCCACGATAAAGCTAGCAAGAGCGCTTACATCTGCAGTACCTGCCTCTGCATCAGTACTGATACCCTGAAGGCCTCTAACCTCAAAACCATAAGCCTTACCAAAGTAATTGAAAGCATCGTGGGCAGTGATGAGCACTCGCTGTCCCTCAACCACTTCTGAAGACCTGTCACGGATATAGGTATCCGTCAAATCTAATTCCTTAAGATAGTTCTCTAGATTTGCTTCATAATCTGATGAATGATTAGGATCTGCCTGGGACAGTCCAGCCGCAACAATTCTAGCTGCGTCCTTCCATAGGGAAACATCGAACCATATATGCGGATCATACACGCTTTTGTCGTCCTCGGACATCAAAAGTTTTGATTTATCTATACCTTCTTCAATGCTGATTACGAAAATACCCTGACCGTTCAGGTTCTCAAATATCTCTCCCATTTTCCCTTCTAGATGCAATCCGTTATATACTACAACATCCGCCTTTTGCATCAGCGTTACATCACCCGCACTGGCTTGGTACAGGTGAGGGTCGATTCCAGGACCCATCAGACCGTTGACAGAAACCTGCTCTCCGCCTATTATCTTAGATAAATCCGCAAGCATGGTAGTGGTAGCAACTATATTTAGTTTGTCATCTTCCGTGTTAGATGCAGGCTGCGTACCACAACCCGCCAGCACAAGCATCAAAGCCAGAGTAATTCCCAATAATCCTTTTACTTTCTTACTCATAATATACCTCCATAAAATATATTTCTTAGTATTATCATCGCAATGTCTAATCCACATAGATCTGACAGGCAGCTTTATAACTGATTTGAATCCGTTTATCATTTAGGTCCAGCGTTAAAGGACCTTCATATGCTCCAACCGAAACAACCCTCACAGCACTACCGATTTCAACCCCTAAGTCTTGAAGGTAATCCAACAGCTCCTTCTCCTCTGTGACTTTTCTAACAATTGATGTTTCACCTTCTGAAAGGTGATCAAGGGTTTGTAAAGAGCTGCTGTTAATATGCCCATCAATATTCGGAATTGCATTTCCGTGGGGACAGTAATCAGGATAATTAAGAAATTTGTCCAGCCTTAAGGTCAGACGTACCGGAGTGATGTGTTCCAGAAGCTCAGCATCCTCGTGTGCTTCACTCCAGGAATAGCCAAGATGCTTCATGAGAAAGACCTCCCATAGGCGATGTCCGCGCACAAGTGAAATAGCTACCCTCAGTCCTTCCTGTGTCAAGCGAGAACCTTTATATGGCTCATACTGAATCAGACCTTCACGGCTAAGTTTGACAATCATCTCGGTAACCGAAGATGGTGAGATTTGCAGAGTATCCGAAATCTGCTTGTTACCAATAAGTCTTTCTGCCCCTCCAAGATTATAAATTTCTTTTAAATAGTCCTCTTTATTCGGTGTCATACTGTTCCTCCTCTTATTTTAGGTATACCCAAATTTATTTTATTATAAACCTAAATTTTATTTTTTACAAGGAGTTTTAAAAACAAATAGAAAACTTTTCTCTTTGTTCTCTTTGTTATGGATGGGAAATAACGTTTCCTTTAACTAATCTATGAGTAATAAATAGAAAGTGTTACAAATATAATGTACCAACAATAAAATTACAAAAGGATTGATGCTTATGAATAAATCTTCTGATTCAGGATTTCGTACCTTTCGTGGATATCAACTCAAAAATCAGCGGGAAGGTAAGCTAACTGCGGCATTAGAGGATTATCTTGAAATGGTATACCGGCTATGCCTTGAAGATAATTATGCTCGCGTGGGCAAGCTTTCCGAACTGCTACATGTTAAACCATCATCTACCTCAAAGATGATTTTCAGACTTGTAGATCTTGGATATCTGGAATACGACCGCTATGACAGTATCCTTCTCACTGATAAGGGTAAAAAAATCGGCGCTTATCTTCTAGACCGTCACGATACGCTAGAGAGTTTTTTAGCGATGATAGGGAATACCAATCCTCTGGAAGAAACTGAACTAATTGAGCACTCGTTAAGTTCCTCGACGATATCTAAAATAAAGGGATTATTAGAGTTTTTCATGGAGAATCCCGACATTGAAAAAGAATATAAGGTCTTTAAAAAACAGCATCAAGAAGAAATGGAGAGCGATAATTACATATAAAAACCTCAAATTCGCCACCGATTTTGAGGTTTAAAAAGTAGGTGTTGTTGCTTTCTAAATATACTGATGCCATGCGACTTTGAGCACATGGCATCTTTTTTGTGTCTAACACTGCCGAAATATTTAATACAAAAATTCTCAACATGATGTCGATAAATAGGAATTTATCATCTCCACAATACATTGTTTAAGCTAACAGCTTCATCTGTTATGGCAATTTTAAAACTTTGGAAGTCTGTCTTTTAAGTTTTATTAGTGCAAAATATGTGTACGCATAATTTGCCTGACTTTATGAACTGCACATGTTTCACGTTATTCTTATTACTCCCTACATGTTCGAAGAATTGTGTCTTATTATTACAGCCAAATAGCCCAATCGCCGTAATCAAAGGTACCGCTACCGTGATGTAGGTTGCCGCCTGCTTTTAGTTGCCTGAAAGCATCTCGCATACGAATCAAAATCTCTGGCTGGATGTCCAAACTGTGATGAGCAGGAAATACTTTTTTGACGGGCAGTGCCGCAATTTTTTCAAGCGACGAGAGATATGCCTGCGGATCAGTGGATGGATAATACGCAAATAGCGTGTCCTTATAGACAAGATCGCCGGTAAATAAGTACCCACGTTGTGCTTCCCAAAAACAGAGATGGCCGGGAGAATGTCCCGGCGTATGTATTACCGTGATTATGCGTCCACCCAGATCAATTGAGTCACCATCTTGCAGCACCCGTGTAGGCATTCCCTGAAAGAACTTATAAGTGTTGACGTCATACCCTTCCGGTAAATCGCAGCGATCTATGACCATACCCCGGATAGTATCTATCGTCAGTGGAAATTCACCGTTCAACCAGTTCAATTCCTCCTCATGTGCGTAGAAATCAGGATAGTATTTGTGTCCGCCTATATGATCCCAATGAATATGTGTAGCTACGGCAGTCACCGGCTTGTCCGTCAGCTTTTTAACTTCCTCAGAGATATCACAGATACCAAGCCCGGTATCGATGATCAAGCACCGTTCTTTCGCTTCAAGTAGGTAGCAGTGTGTTTCTTCCCAATGACGGTATTCGCTGATAATATGAGTTTCTTCATCGATTGAATTAAGTGTAAACCAGTTTTCCATTTTGATTCTTCTCCTTAGTGTTAAATAAATTCTTGTTTATCGGCTGTGCATTTGGTAAACATTTTTGTTTATTAATATAATTATATCGTATTTATTCAAAATAATAAATTTATTAATGGCCTATCTATATCACTTGATTTAGAAATAGTGATTTAAGGATTGTCCAATCTTTTATCATCTATTTCATATGTGGTCACTTCATCTGTAAATCTTTGTTGCATATAGATATATTCTCCTGATAATAAAAAACAAGAATCTGATGGCAATCCAACAAATTCTTGTTTTCACTTAGTTCTTCAGTGCTATTAGATCAAAATAGATGTAACCTTCATTTCTATCTCACACTTTATTTTATAACACTCCTACCACCCATGTAAGGTTGCAATGCAGCAGGTATATTGACAGAACCATCTGCATTTAAATTATTCTCTAAGAAAGCAATCAGCATTCTTGGAGGTGCTACAACAGTATTGTTCAATGTATGAGCAAAATATTTATTGTTGTTTTCATCTGCAACACGTATTTTCAACCTTCTTGCTTGTGCATCCCCTAAGTTGGAACAGCTACCCACTTCAAAATATTTTTTCTGCCTAGGAGACCATGCTTCAACATCCACTGATTTGACCTTCAAATCAGCTAAATCTCCTGAACAGCATTCAAGTGTTCTTACAGGAATATCTAATGAGCGGAATAAATCCACGGTATTTTGCCATAAATTATCGAACCATTTTGGACTTTCTTCAGGTTTACAAACAACTATCATTTCCTGTTTTTCAAACTGGTGTATCCTATATACTCCCCTTTCCTCTATTCCATGAGCACCCTTTTCCTTCCTAAAACAAGGTGAATAGCTAGTCAATGTTTGAGGAAGGGATGATTCAGGCAATATTGTATCTATGAATTTGCCTATCATAGAATGTTCACTTGTTCCTATTAAGTATAAATCCTCTCCTTCTATTTTGTACATCATGGCATCCATCTCTGCAAAACTCATAACTCCAGTAACAACTTCACTTCGTATCATAAAAGGAGGTATGCAGTATGTGAATCCCCTATCAATCATAAAATCTCTTGCGTAGGAAATAACTGCAGAATGTAGTCTGGCTATATCACCCATTAGATAATAGAATCCGTTGCCTGCAACCTTTCTTGCACTTTCTAAATCTATACCGTTGAATTTTTCCATTATTTCTGCATGATAAGGTATCTCAAAATCCGGGATTAAAGGTTCACCATAGCGTTTTACCTCCACATTTTCGCTGTCATCTCTTCCTATAGGAACACTTGAATCAATGATGTTAGGTATAGTCATCATTATTTTTAAAATCTTTTCTTTCAGTTCAGAATCCTTCTCTTCCAGCTCTGCCAGTTCTTCTTGATTTGCAACCACTCTTTTTTTAAGCTCTTCCGCTTCTTCTTTCTTACCCTTAGCCATTAATCCACCGATTTCCTTGGAGATTTTGTTTCTTTCTGCTCTAAGGTCATCTGCTTTTTGTTTTGCATCTCTACTCTCGATATCTAAGGCTATAACCTCATCTACCAAAGGCAGCTTATTGTCTTGAAATTTGTTTTTTATATTTTGTTTTACTACTTCAGGATTTTCCCTGACAAATTTTAAATCTAGCATATTTATCCTCCATAATTAATTTATAATATTCACCACCATAGTGGTATTCTAAATACAAAAACTCTCGTCTCTAATTTTAGAGACGAGAGTTAATCGCGGTGCCACCCTAATTATTATACACATGTATAATCACTTAATAAGTTATCGCCTGTCTTGCGTCCAGGTTAATTCCCCAGAAACTCCGGAACGGATTCAATAATCATTGTATCAGTTTCCACCAACCACTGACTCTCTAAACCAATAAATTATTTACTATTTTCCATCATTGCTATTTATAATTATTAATTGTAATATATACTAATGAATTAGTTTTGTCAATATTGACTTTATATTTCAACGTTTTGAGAAGTTAAGTAAGTATAGACGCCTCCAATATGCTTCTTATTTTTCTCATAACCTCATTGATAAATTGTATTTGTCGTTGCACTTAAAGTGATTTGGTAAAATAATAGCGTTTCCCTGTTATGGGATATTCTTCTAATGCAAACACTTCTTTGTATCCATACTTTTTATAAAACATGGGTGCTTGAAAACTAAAGGTATCCAAAAATACATACTTGCACCCTCGTTCTTTTGCTGTTTCTTCTGCTTTCTTTAAAATTTTACTGCCAATATTCTGCCCTCGTAGTTCTTCGCTTACCCACAAAAATTTCACGAACAACCAATTTCCGTGTGTATTTCCAATCAGTCCTGCAAGTTTTTTACTTGTTTCATCTTGTAGATAAATTCCTAAATCCTTTGGATTTTTATCTTCAATTCTAGACAAATTATATTCCAATAAGCCTTGGCGAATAATTTTTTCATCATCTTCTTTGATTCTATCAGTTATTTCCAAGTTCATCTTGTTTTACTCTCCTTGTTTGACTTGTTGACACATATAGATATTCTGTAGTTATTCATACCCATAGTACCATGTTTTTCTGCATAAAGAAAGATATGGCGTCCCTTTGGTTGAAAGGCTATGTCTTTTTTTGTGTTTACAGTGGAAAAAAGATTTTTGTAGATATGGATCTTTCTCTCCATGACGCCAAACTAGAAATCTTCCTTTCCATGTTAACTGCTATCCAGTCATTTAGTCATAGAAATTGTATAGATTACTTACTATTTTGTTATTAAAGGCACATATCCTGTTTTTTCGATGATCTCCTGCTCTTGCGGTGACAATCTGTCATGCATATTGCTCGCTTATTTCTAAAGCTACTCATTAGATTCATAAACAACCTTACCATTTGGTGCTATAATATGCATTTCATCTGGAGAATAATAGTCCATGTTCATTTCTGGTCCTGCGGTGAGACTCTCTCCCCTATAGTCATAAGTAAGACCCCATTCATCCACAGCAACTGTCTTAATTGTAAGCACCTGTCCATCCTCCAGATCATAATCTTCCTTAACATCCACTTTCATCGATATACCATTGTTATATTCCTGCATATTCACTGGTATTTCCTTTACAACCTCGCCATCAATATCGACCACAACAGTGATTTTCTCAAAAGAATTTTTGGTGCCTGACAGTCGCCCAGAACCCATCATTCCGTCTTGATTCTGTATTTCAACTACGCCTTCTATTCGATATCTATTACTTCCTCTAGTATTTGAAATTCCAACCATATTGTTTGCATAAAGATTTGGAAAAATCTTCTCTTTTAGATTCCACACACGCAAGCCATGATGCTGCTCAATATTTTTGACACCATATTGTTCTATAATAATCTTTGGATCAATCCTTGCTGAGATGGCAAAGCTCTTTGTACCTGAATAAGACGTGCCCGACTTCTCCAGAACAACAACCTCATCAACAAAATCCAAGGACACTATCATCCCCTCTGTCTGCGTATTTGGAGTTACATTAAAGACAATTGGCATCTCAAAGGTCTCTTTATTAAATGCCCCTATTTCAAAGGATGTATCTAAAATCATACTCGCCTTTTGCTTCATGCTCTCCTCAATGTTCATAGGGATTGATCCTATTCTATTATCCAAGTTGTTTATAGAAGACTGAAGCATATTGCTTTTGTTTTGAATCTGATTTTCCAGCGAATAGATTCTTATAAGCGAATATCCTTGTAACACAATTAGTATGACAATCAGAATGTATGGCATTTCAATCAGCACATTTTTCACTTGCTTTTTCATCTTATCCTCCAAATCTGAATTTTATAATTAATTCCAATACCCTCATTGTAACATATACATCAAGCACTAACAAATACAGCCTTTTGAGCATAAAAAAATACGAAGTATTGGACAATCTAAAAAAATGTTCAATACTTCGTACCTATATCATTCTGGTGTACCCTGAGGGATTCGAACCCCCGACCTTCTGATTCGTAGTCAGACACTCTATCCAGCTGAGCTAAGGGTACATATACTTATAAACAAATGGAGCGGGTGAAGGGGATCGAACCCTCGCAACCAGCTTGGAAGGCTGGG
>JBFNEZ010000133.1:0-11165 GCA_040797825.1 Thermotaleaceae bacterium
GTACACTTATTTTCTTTATCGTATCCTTCTTTATTTGTTAAAACAATTTGATTACCATCCCAAAATACATTAATATAGTCACCTGTTTTAAGATCAATTCCCTCTCTAAGAAATTTCGGAATGTAAATCTGCCCAGATTTCTTTAATGTCACCTTCAATTTCAATTCCTCCCTGATATTAAAGAACATTAATAAACTATCAAAAAAATTTGAAGAAACTATGGATTTTTGTAAAATAAAAAATTCCTATCTAATTTCTATAATTCTTGTATAAACACTCTAAAAATGATTGGATAATTTTTTACAAACGGCTGCTATGAATTGCATAGTAACATAAAAAAAATAACCATTGTCAATTATTTTATATAAACTATGCTTAATTTATTGTTAAGTGTAAAAAATAAAAATCTCCAAATTATCTTCACATTTTTTGTGTAAAATGACCTTATTAAAAATAACTAGTAACAACATGAAATTTCTCTAAATTAGCAATCTGGTTTTGTGTTTATCTTTATTCACAGAATTTTCTTCCGTTGCCTATTTTCTTAAAGGGATTGTGGAGGACTGGAGGAAAAATTTTCATTCAGAGCAAAGTTGGAGAAGGCACATGTTTTAAAATTGGTTTTTAAGGAGCAAATAGGATGAAAACTGTACTATTAGTTGATGAAGAAAAAAGAATGCTGGACCTATTAGATTTATATATCAGTCCCCACGGTTATAAGTGTATAAAAAAACAATCAGGTATAGAGGCCATTAGCTACTTAGAAAATAAAACTGTAGATCTAGTTATCTTGGATATTATGATGACCGAAATGGATGGATGGAATACTTGCGAAAAAATACGTGCAATTTCAAATATCCCAATTATCATTCTTACGGCACTTGATGCTATAGAAGATGTGATTAAAGGATTAAAAATTGGTGCGGACGATTATATTACCAAGCCCTTCGAACCGGAGGAATTATTAGCAAGAATGGAAGCGATCTTACGTAGAACATATCCTGTTATAGAGGAACCTTTAGAATATAAAGGATTAACATTGGACGAAGGTGCTTTTAAAATAGCATGCCAAAATCAAAGTATTTTTATGACACCAACGGAATTCTCTATACTAAAGCTTTTTGTAGCAAACCCTAATAAGGTCTTTACGCGGAAACATTTAATAACAATAATATGGAGTTTTAAATTGGATATTGCCGACAGAACGATTGACTCACATATCCGAAATATTAGAGAAAAACTTCGCCATGTAGACTTTCCGGTTGATGAGCATCTTAAAACCGTTTGGGGAGTCGGATTCAAATGGAGTGCAGAGAGTCATAATGACTGCTGTTCTTGAAAATTTATTATCCTTAAGTGGACCCTTTGCCATCTTTGTCAGTATCATTATCAACATTATAATAAGTGTAGTGGGATTAATTCCAAGTGTGTTTATTACCGCTGCTAATATCACCATTTTTGGCTTCAGTACAGGTTTAATCATTTCTTACATTGGTGAGTGTGTTGGAGCAGCATTCAGCTTCTGGATATACCGTCAAGGTTTTAAATCTTTTAATCCCCATATATTGAACAAGTATAAATGGTTACAAAAACTTCAGAAAGCCCAAGGGATGGATTCTTTTGTAATTATTATAGTAATGAGAATTCTTCCCCTTATTCCTTCTGGTATGATTAATCTGGCAGCAGCTATCAGCAAAACCAGTCTTCTTACATTTATTTTTGCTAGTATCCTTGGGAAACTTCCTGCTCTTTTTATTGAGGCGTACTCAGTTAAACAAGTATTGGAGTCAACAAATAATATAAAGGCTATATTAGCTATACTATCCCTTTTTATCCTATTCATATATCTCTTTAATAAAAGAAAGGAAGAAAATTGATTCATAATCCGTAGACAATAACTATGACAAAGGGTGTCGGTCGCTGACACCCTTTGTTGTATTTTTCATGCATTACACTGATTGGTTTATATTATAGACAAATAAGATAACTAATAATGTTAGAAACTAGACATATGAGCTTTAGACAATAAGTTTTCTTCATAATTTCTGCAAATTTTCATGATAATATGATAGTAATTAACATAAAGGAGGTAATTATATTGAAAACGAAGCGCACTCTCCTACTTCTTCTTGCAGTTATTACTGCTATATTTCTAGCTGCATGCTCCAATGATAATCAGGACAGCGAACATGCAAATATGAATCAAGGTGAGGAAACAGAGCAAGAACAGGATACCAGCAGCGAAGGCACTGGAGCCCATGAAGGGATGGACCATTCCGGTTCAGGTGAAATCCCAGAAGGGTTAAAAGAAGCCGAAAATCCAACCTTTCGAGTAGGCAGTCAAGCTATTATAAATGACGACCACATGGAAGGGATGAAGGGAGCTGTTGCAACGATTGTAGGTGCTTATAATACTACTGTCTATACTATTTCTTATACACCTACCACTGGTGGAGAAAAAGTAACGAATCATAAATGGATTATCCATGAAGAAATTAAAGATGCTAATGACCAACCATATCAACCGGGTGATGAAGTGGTCGTAGAGGCAGACCATATGGAAGGGATGAAGGGTGTAACAGCTACAATCGATTCAGCTGAACAAACCACTGTATATATGGTTGATTTTATACCTACAACTGGAGGAGAAAAAGTAACAAATCATCAATGGGTTACTGAAAGTGAACTTTCAGCTAAATAAAAATAAACAAAAGTATCAATAAAAATAAAGCATCTTAGGCATCCCTTTATCAAGGGGTGCCTAAAATACTTTGAGGTGATGTTTTTAACAACCAAATAAAAACTACGGAATGATGAAAATCTATATGAGAAAATATATCAATATGAGATAATTTATTAGAAAATTGATAATTACCTCACTCACAACACAAAGGAGAATACGTTATGCCTGACCGTGAAACACCTCCCAGCACCCCACGCTGGGTGAAAGTCTTTGGAATTATTGCTATAGTTCTAATCTTACTTTTTGTAATCCTTAAACTTACTGGCATCGGTGGAAACCATGGTCCCGGTCGCCACTTTTCCACTAGTGAATTGGGCCAGTATATTCAGCCTTTACAACAAAGGACACAAGACCTATGACAATGGCACCGCGGCTTCGTAAATTTGCACTTATCGTACATATCACATCATCAATAGGCTGGTTGGGTGCAGTTGTTAGTTTCCTCGCACTTGCCATCTCTGGTCTTACCAGCCAGGATGAGCAAATGGTCCGAGCTGCCTATCTTTCAATGGAGTTGACCGCCTATTTCGCCATTGTCCCTTTAAGTCTAGCCTCTTTACTGAGCGGAATTATTCAGTCGTTTGGAACCAAGTGGGGCTTATTCCGTCACTATTGGGTACTGATAAAATTCCTTTTAACGATCATTGCTATCATTGTTCTACTAATGCAATTGGAGCCAATTAGCTACATCGCAAGCGTGGCATCAGAGACTACATTATCCAGTGTAAAATTCCGGAATGCAAGACTCTCACTCGTGGTACACTCCATTGGGGGGCTAGTGGTGCTGCTCATCATCACAACACTATCAGTATTAAAACCTCGTGGTATAACCCGTTACGGCTGGCATAAGCTGCGAGAAAAGGGTAGAGAGTCCTAGACTGTACAGGAAACGAAAGTTAATGATTAATCGTCTTCCTAAGGTTTGCATTTATAGCTCTCCACCAAATTTATAGCCAGCTTTCATAACTGTAACAACATATTTGGGATTAGTTGAATCGAATTCAATTTTTTTACGGAGATTTTTTATATGAACATCGATGACTCGATCATAACCTTTAAAATCAGTACCAAATACTTGATATATTAATTGATCTCTTGATAACACCTTCCCCTTATATTTAATGAGATTAATTAAAATATTAAATTCATTCGGGGTCAATGCAATTTCTTTACCTAACAATTTAATTAATCTCTTTTCTAAATCTATGAATAAGCAGCCGTCATCGTAAATAATATTTGATGATGGAAATTTAGAGTTTATGCGCCTAAAGAGTGCATTAACTCTTGCTGACAATTCTCTAGGACTTAGGGGTTTAACCAGATACTCATCTGCTCCTATAATTAAGCCTTCAATTTTGTCATTTAATGAACTCTTCGCTGTAAGCATAAAAATATGCACATCGGACCTTTGGCGGATAATTCTACAAATTTCTTCCCCACTAATATCTGGGAGCATTAAATCCAGAATAACAAGTTCAAACCTCATTGTATTAAATAGTTCTATACCATTGGAACCTGTTAAAGCACAAAGTACATTAAAACCTTCTTTTTCTAAGTAAGCTTTTATAACCCTAGACACACTTTCTTCGTCTTCAATTAATAAAATATTATTCATATAATCACCTAATTTATATAAATTTATTTTTAACTTTCTAGAAGGTTAGGTTATTAAAATTCAATAGTGCAAAAAGGCGGACAATCTTTGTCAGCCTTTTTGCATTTCTGCTATGATTTGTTATAGACTCCTCCCTTCCTTCCTTGGCTATTTTTTTATTAATTTGTGAATCGTAGTTAACAACTCATCAACAACCGTAGCGTCACCCTCTTTAATTCGCTCCACCATACAACTTTTCATGTGGCCCTCCAAAAGGACTTTGGCAAGGCTGTTTAATGCTGCTTGAGTAGCAGAAATTTGTGTTATTACATCATCACAATATGTATCCCTTTCGATTAACCCCTTAATACCTCTTATTTGGCCTTCAATACGGTTTAGTCTGATTACAAGATTTTTTTTCGTTTTTGCTGAATGATGGGTTTTTTGTTCTAAAACATCTTCAAGAATTTGGGTAGAAATATGTAGTGTGTCATGATTATTCATAGATAATCCTCCAATAATAAACTGAACATAATTTCATCTGGGGCAGTGTCTATCCCCCAGAAACTTCCTTAATTTTTAAATCAATAGTACTTAATTTTTATGAAGAGAATATGAAGAGTTTTCGACAAATTTACGTCATACTTCCTATTTAGTTAACAAAATCCTCAATAGAACAATGGGACTTCATTCTTTCTACATATATTTAAACTATGATTGAATTATAAAAGGAAGGAGAAATGTAGACATGAGGAAATTAGCAGTTGGAATTTTTTGTGGTGCATTAATCTTAGGTGTGGGTACAGTAGTATTTGCTGCAGGTAATAGCAGCAATGAAAAAAATCAAAGCTATGAAGAAATGTTACCTTATATGGAGAAAATGCACCCAGATTTCTCAAGTGAAGACATGGAGGAAATGTATAACGATTGCCACAGCAATGAAGGAATGATGAATAAATCAACCAAAGAGGATATTACGGTCGAGGGTGAGTCTTTAAATTTATAATCCCTTTTTAAAGGGCTTGGTTACTGCCAAGTCCTTTTTATTTTATACATTTGGTATCCTGGTTTATAGAATAGAGCTTACAAGTAAAGATAATAGTCACATCTAAAGTACCAGACTCTATGATATCATCAAGTAAATTGGTCAAATTCAATCTTTTTAACCGGGAGCGAGAGAAATGAATAGCTATTTTGAAGAGATAATTAGAGAATACCGTAAAGATTCAGAGTCAGTCTATCAAACTTGGTTTATTAATAATGCCGACCGACTAAAGGCCTTTCGCACCATTCGAAATGGAATAAAAAGAGTGATTACTGAAATTGAAAATAATGAATTTGGTTCCGACTTTAAAGGTTCTTCCCTTGAAGTGATAGTAACTGCTATCTCTGAACAAAAACAAGTTTTTGAAGGGGCAGCACACGCCTTTTATTGGAAACCAAAACTCCGGATCCCTGATATCTATGAGAATGAAGATAATAAAAAGATGTTTGGCAGATTTTTAAATAATTGCCTGCATAATACAAATGTAAAACAGTTAGTTGAAGAAGTAGTGAAACTTAACGAAAAAAAAATCAAAGGCCTAGGCCCTGCGGTGGCAAATATTTTATACTTTCTTCACCCTACCATATTCCCTCCTTTTAATATGGCCATAGTAAATGGCTACAACCTTCTTTTTAAAGATACTGTAAAACTGGGTTCATGGATGGAATATCTTAGAATGAGAGAAGAGATATTAAAGTTTAATGAACAATTTGGCTCCTTGCTTTCAAAAGATCTAGGAGCTGTTGGCGGGTTATTGTTTGAAATCGGAATAGGTAGACTTGTAATGAAGGAGAATCATGAACTGGTTTTAAAATACTTAGAAAAACGGGAAAAAACTAATCGAAAAAGGCATAAAGAGGTCCTTCAGGATGTCATTGAAATTAACGATCATTCAGAAATGCAGTATCATTTAGCTAAATTGGGGCATTCGCTTGGCTACCATGTCTGGGTTGCCCGAAATGACCACAAACGAGAGTGGAACAATCAAAAACTTAGTGAATTATCGTTAAACCGTTTAGACCTTCAAGGTATATCGCCACTAGTAAAGGACACGATAACATTAATTGATGTTCTGTGGCTGAATCATAGTGGTAAGATTATTTGTGCATTTGAAGTTGAAAAAAGCACTTCAATTTATTCAGGGATATTAAGGCTTTACGATTTAAGCTTATCTCTGAATGAACAAGATTGTAAGTTTTATTTAGTGGCACCAGATAAAAGGGAAAAAGAAATCAAAGCCCAATTACTTAGACCAGCATTTCAACACACTGAGATGTGCAGCATTTCTTATATTCTATTTTCAGACCTACGTTGTGATTGTGATGCGATGTGTAAATACGGTACAAACGCTAGTGTCCTGGATAAAATTTCAATTAGCATTTAAGTTCACGATCAATTAGAATCGAAAAATAACCGTTTCCCCATGGGTAAACGGTTATTTTTTTAAATTACTGAACGATAAATTTTCCGGATCTTGACTTTACAAAGGATTTAGTACTTCTGGTGTTGTATTCTCCTCTTAGTTCTGCAACGAATTCAATTGTCTGTTCCGTTTTTGGCTCAAGTATATCTGTACTAACATTCATTCCTTCAATAACAAAATTATTAATAACGTCTTCATCATTTCTAAATGTTAGCTTTACCTTTGATCCTTTATTCACTATAATAATTTTCGGTTCGAAGGTCATATTATAAGAAGTAACCACGCACTCAAAAACTTGGTTGTTTACATGTTGTTTTCCTTCTGTATTTAAATAAAAATGAGTAGTATCTTGGTCTTGTATATTAGGAATTTGCTGGTGAAGGGTTAGCAGACTCAGGTTTTTAAACAAATAACCAATTATCCCTACGATTAGAAAGGCAATAAAAACAAAAATTAGGGTATCTAGGATGATATTAAAAAAACCCAAAACAGTAAAGTTTCCAAATCCCCCCATAAAACTTCATCCTCCGAACTCATCTAATAATTCATCTAGATGATTAGATATATCTTCTTCCTCTATTGCGCTTTTAATTGTTGTCGTAAATTGGTCTGGAAACGGCATATGGATTTTTTGGCTTTGTAAAAATCTCCATATTTCCTCGACTTTTAGCTCTAACCGCCCTAATTCTACCAGTTGTCTGTTATCGTGGACATAACGAAATAATGCTGTCATAAACACATTCATTATATTATTCTGTTCGATATGCTCTTGAACAAATCGGTACATTTCAGGGGAAACCTTTACCTGTTCCCCGGATTCTATATGAACAAAGGAATCTGGTATTGTGAAAATCGTCAATGTGAGATTTTCATCAGTGTGCTTTGACATACAATTATACCTGTTTCGTACTGGCTACTTCTTTTTGAAGGATACTCATAGCTTTTGCCTGTGCCAGAATCCACAGACCTATAACGTTTAAACTTTCAAGCGATTCAGGGAAGCTCAATTTCATTGGTTTTTTTCGTTTTTGATTCTCCAATTCAATATATTCCTTGACTATTTTAATAGGTCCTCCTATACAGATATAATGCTTGGCTTCCTGAATAGCAACGTGTCTCCGCTTCTGGTCCAACAGGTCTAGAAATTTTTCACTCATTTCAATGAGGTGAGGTTCAATATATTTTGTAATATCTACTACCTCTTGATTTATAATAACTCTCCAATTAACGGAACCGTTCACTAACCTCTTTTCCAGGCTATACCTTGATGGGAATCTATAGCTAGTAAAAGTTTCAACATCTTGAATAATACGATCAAGATACGTATTAATGCCAAATATTTCTCCTTCTAAACCATCCACAATCTTTCGGCCTCTGATACCTACAAAATCAGTACTATCTCCGCCCATATCAGCTATTAGAAGGGTTTCCTTTGCTAGTTCTTCATCATTAACTTTTAATGACTCTGAATCATGTGTAAGCCCTACATAAGCAGCAGCACCTTCTATACCGACAATCACTTCAGTAATTATTATATCTACAGTTATATCATTAGCTCCGGGAATATATCGAAACGTAACTGAATGCTTACCTAACAGTTTTTTTCTTAATTCTTCTCGATCGCGACGAACCTGCCTAGTGGGAAGTGCAGTAGCGACAACATCAAATTCAACTCTTATATTTGTATTCTCTCTATTTACTTGAACTGAATCATAAGCTAGCAAAGTTAATAGAAGAATAATAGAACGATCTGCAGCTGCTTTTTGATTATTTTTTTCCACACTTGAGATATTTTCCTTTTCAGTTGCAGAAAATCCTACAAAATACTGTTGTTGGCTTTGATTAAGTGCATTACTGCTAACCTCAACAATTAAATTTCCCATAAAGTCCTGTTGTGTTGAATCATAATAGTCTACATTCTCTAAGGTGCATTTTGCCATGGCATTTGGCAACACATATTCTCGACCATTAATAATAGCTTTAAATAAAGAATTTCCCATGTCCACCGCTGCAATATTCATTAGTAACTCCTCCTTAAGAGAGTTGTTTTCTATTTAAATAATATAGACTATCATATAAACGAGCAATTTCTTTTATTGACGAATCTTGTATCCTCCTGTCACTTTAAGAGGAAAAAAGGATGAATTTGTGACTAAGTTTCGAACAATGCTATTCTTCATATCTTCTTCATACTATTTGATTAAAATGTGTGTATGAAACATGTTAGGAGGAAAACTAAATGGATAAAAAAATATTAATCGAAGGCATGAGCTGCGACCACTGCATTAAACATGTAACGAACGCATTAATCGATCTTAATGGAGTAACTGGCGTTGATGTAAATTTAAAGGAAAATCACGCTATTCTAAAAGCAAACAATGATGTAAAAGATGAAGAGATAAAATACGCTCTTGATGATGCTGGGTATGATGTAATTGGAATTGAAGTATTATAATACTAAAATTATTTTAAAAAGCGCTTGGATTAATCCTATCGAAGCGCTTTTTATTAGCCTATTATTTTTGAATATTAAGCTGTTGCAGTTGCAATTGTATTTGATTTAATTGCAACTGCATCTGACTAAGTTGATTTTGTATATTTGTACCATATAATGGGCTAATGAATTGTCCGTTTATGGTGTTCATGTTCGTACCGTTGTTTGGCAAGGAAATGGTACCTTGCATATCATACATATTGGTCATACCGTTCATGCTATTCATTCCAGTGTTCGGTACCAACATCGTTCCCTGCATATTCATACTATTTGTTTTGCTGTTTGAGATAAACCCCAAAATAAGGAAGCTGGCTATCAAACCCACCAGTGAAAATGCACCCAACTTCAACCATCCATTACCCATTATAAATGCCTCCAATGTTTAATTAGTTAACATACTATTTTTTTAAAATAGAGTTGTTAATGATCAACGTTGTATAGGATTAGTCACTAATGAATTAAATAGGAAGAACCCGGTGAGATTCGGGTCCTTCTTCGATCGCACTTACATGCCACCCATCATCATGTCCATCATGCCGCCTTGCATGTTCATGTTGTCCATCATCATACCGCCCTGCATATTATTCATATTGCCGCCTTGCATGTTCATGTTATTCATATTGCCACTTTGCATGTTCATGTTATTGGTGTTTCCACCTTGCATGTTCATGTTATCCATCTTCATACCGCCCTGCATATTCATGTTGCCACTCATATTCATACCTTGCATGTTGCCCATATTACCTTGTGTGTTAAAACTTCCCTGCATATTCATTCCATTCATTTGGGTACTGTTCATATTATTATATTGATACTGACTAAATTGCTGAATTCCCCATAATAAAAGAAAACTAAACACTAAACCTGCAAAAGAAACACCGGCCAATTTAAACCATACATTGGATTTCATTTTTTACTCCTCCATTATCATTAAGTTTCACAATTCCTAAGTTTCAATTCATATAAGATTGGTCAAAAACTTCTTATTGGACTACTTCTTTATCAGTTACTTGTATTTCCTTCTTCCTTTTGAAAGGAGCCTTGAAAGCTTCAATATCCTCTGGGGTAAAAATGTAATTTTTTGCCGCAACGATTAAACCAAAAACTAAAGCAATAATAAATACTACAAAAAAGAATTTAACCAAAAATGTTAATAGAAAACCAACTGTTGCACCAAATCCTAAACTTGCCATAAGTATACCTCCTCCAATTACTTTTTATTATGTTATTTAGCTTACTTATGAGTTTCCATCGGGTTGATTTATAAGCTCTTTCCCACAGTGCGGACAAATTTTCCAATCAGAGTTTAATTCTCTTCCACATGAACTACAATGGTTATCCGTTCTGTGTTTTTGGTTTCCACTAAATGATTGTTTCATTTTAACAATCTCATCTGCTGAAAATAAGTAATTCTTTATTAGCAAAACAATTCCAACTATCAGAGCTATAATAAATATCGCTAGAAAGATTTGGATCATTGAGCCTACTAAACTAGTAAACCCGTAATTGAAAGTATAACCATGTTCATATCCATTTCCAAAATGCCCTGTTGTATTATATCCAACAGAATATCCATACCCTGTTGGGAACAACACTGCTTTTGTAATCAAGAGAGCAATTAAACCAAAAAAGCCATAACTGATAAGTTTAAATGCTGTATTATCCTTCATCTCATCACCTCCTTTAATGATTTTGTTACACTTAATTAAAATGCAATTTTCGTGCCAAGTTTCATTACCCTTAAACGTATTATTCTTAAGGATTAATTAACTGGTTATATCAAAATCTGTTGAGTTTTTAACAGTGATCTGTAAAATAATGAACAGTATTCTCGATATCCTATCAAAATCATTTATTTAATGACTT
>JBFNEZ010000134.1:0-10939 GCA_040797825.1 Thermotaleaceae bacterium
TACACCGATTTATCTAAAATTGCTATAAAGGGTAAATTTCTATATTTTTCAGCATAATCTATGCCATAACCTACAATGAATTCATCTGGTATGTCAAAACCTTTATAATCTACATTTATTTCAACCTTCCGCCGTTCTGGCTTATCTAATAAAGCACAGATTTTGAAGCTATTAGGTTTTCTTGACAAAAGATTATGATGTAAATAGTGGAGGGTTAACCCACTGTCTATGATATCTTCTATGATGAGGATATCTTTCCCTTCTATGCTGTGATCTAAGTCTTTTAAGATCCTAACTACTCCTGAACTCTCTGTAGCCAGACCATAGCTTGAAACTGCAATAAAATCAATAGAAACAGGGAGTTTAATTTTTCTCATAAGATCACTCATAAAAACATTAGCACCCTTTAATACCCCTATCAATACCAGGTCTCTTTCCCTATAGTCCTCTGTAATCTTAGCAGCTAATTCTTCTATTTTTTCTTCAATTTGTGCTTCTGTAAATAAAATTTTATGAATTTCACTACTCAAATTCTTCACCTCTTCTTGATTGACTTGTTCCTCATTTTCGGTTAAAATCACTCTCTAAATAAAAGCCACCCTAAATAGATGGCTTTTCAAACTCTACATATTTTAAATCTGACTCTAGGTATCTTGCCAAAGCATATAGTACATCCGAGAGTCTGTTGACATATTTCAGCAAGCTGCTGCTAATTTCCTCTTCTTTGCCTAAGGTTAGGATTCTTCTTTCTGCTCTTCTACATACGGTTCTAGCCACATGTAAAGCAGCACATGCTTTGTTGCTTCCCGGAATAATAAATTTATCCATTTTATCAATTTTAGCTATATAGATATCAATAATATTCTCTAAGGCTTGAATATGTTGTTCGCCAATTAACTCTGGGAATTTTTCTCGATCCTTCGTTGCCAATTCTCCTGCAACATCAAATAATTCTCGCTGAATTTTATAAAGAATTTCTATAATTTCTTTATCTTCAACAAAATTTCGCGCCAATCCTATGGTTGAATTTAATTCATCAATGGTACCGTAGCTTTCTACTCGAAGACTATCTTTATCTACCCTGTTGTTATCAAAAAGACTAGTTTGCCCCTTATCTCCTGTTTTGGTATATATCTTCATAATTCTTTGTCCTCCTTAATATAAGTTTTTTAATCTTCATCAACCCTATACTCTACATCATCAATAATCTTGTCTTTACTGAATTCCTTACTATAGGGATTTTGTATGTAAAAATCTAACTGATCTGATATTTTCGATAGAATATACCCCATAATAACTACATCATCAATTAATCCAAAAGCTAAGAAAACAGGAGCTGGTATCAAGTCAAAAGGATTTATTACATAGGCCAATCCAGCAAAGACCATTATTTTTCTCCATATAGAGACCTTTGGATCCCTAATGAATTTCGGTATAACCCAAATTCTTTTTAGAAATCTTGCAGTCCATAAAAATGTGTTTTTTTTCTTTCGAGATCCCTTTTGTATCTCTATCGTCCCCTTTCTACAGACTACTTTTATTTTAATGGATAGTATATGTGGTTTCAACTGTTTTTATCAATTCAGATAAAGTCTTGATAAATATATACCCTATAATTTAATTTATTCTCATCAAAATAGTTCAAATTTAAAAAGGACATATTCACACAAGTGATATATCCTTTTATCTTTATAAGATTAATTATCCGTGACCTATCTATCTAAAAAATAGATTATCTTTGATTCGCTGGTTCTGCATTTATTTTTTTACCTTTAATTCGAATCTTATTAATCTTTTTGATTAACTTTTCTGCTCTTTCTTTAGGAATCTCAACAAAGGTATACTTATCAAACATATCAATCGTTCCTACTTCTTTTCCAGGTATTCCACCTTCATTAGCAATCGCTCCTAAAATATCCGCAATACGTACTCTATCCCGCTTACCAATATTAATAAAAATCCTTGCCTTACCAGAATCAACCGCCCCTGTATCCTCAAAAACATCTTCCTTTTCTACAGCTAGTCCCATTCTTTCTTTTTCCATAATCATTTTAGCCAAAGCTGCTGCTATTTCAATGGAGCTATATTCCTCTGCTATTCCTTCTACAAGACCTATATAAGGTGTCAAAGCACCTGACTCAATTGTATGAATAATTCTATTTCTAAATAATTCTCTTTGTCTTTCAGCCAGATCATTAATAGATGGAATTGGCTTTCTTCGAATTTTAGTTTTGGTAAAACGTTCAATGCTCTTAAGAAGACTAATTTGCCTTCCAGTGACAAAAGTATAGGTTACACCAGTCTTACCAGCCCGACCAGTTCTCCCAATACGATGGACATAGTATTCTAAATCCTCTGGAATATCATAATTAATAACAATATTTACATTATTGACATCAATACCTCTAGCAGCCACATCAGTAGCCACAAGCAGTTCTACAGTTCCTTCTCTGAACTTTTTCATAACCCGATCTCTTTGTGTTTGCTTAAGATCTCCATGAAGTCCTTCTGCAAAATACCCTCTACTTTGTAGACTTTCCACCAACTCATCTACACCTTTTTTCGTTCTACAGAAAATAATTGTTAAACCCTCTTTTTCCATATCTAGCAACCTAGACAATACATCCAGTTTTTCATGAGGTCTAACTTCATAATAATACTGTTCGATCTGTGGTACTGTAAGTACTTCATGAACGACTTTAATTTTTTTAGGCTTCTTTTGATAGGTTTGGGCTAACTGTTCAATCTCTTTAGGTATTGTTGCAGAAAACAATAGGGTTTGTCTATCCTCTGGAGTCTCTTGTAAAATCCGTTCAATATCCTCTTGAAAACCCATATCTAACATTTGATCCGCTTCATCAAGTACTACTGTATGAATTTGATTTAGCTTAACTGTTCTGCGATTGATGTGATCGATAATTCTTCCAGGTGTTCCAACAACAATCTGTACCCCTGCCTTCAGTGCTTTGATTTGACGCTCAATAGGCTGTCCACCATATATAGCCAAAGTCTTTACCCCTGTTGAATATTTCGAAAATTTTCTTATTTCATCTGCCACCTGAACTGCCAATTCTCGCGTTGGCGTAAGAATTAAGGCCTGAGGCCCTTTGATATCTCCTACCACTTTTTGAATAATAGGCATGCTAAAAGCAGCTGTCTTTCCTGTTCCTGTTTGGGCCTGACCAATTATATCCTTGCCCTCTAAAACTGTTGGCATAGCAGCTTTTTGAATTGGCGTTGGTTCTTCATAGCCTAGATCGTCTATGGCGCGCAGAATTTCCGGTACTAGTCCCAAGTCTTTAAACATCACATTCTCCATTTTTTTATCAACTCTCCTAATTTTTATTATTGCTGTGCATCGTAGTTTATGGATTTGATGACACAAACTATTTTTGTTGAAAAAATTATACCTTTATGCATTATTATTTTCCTAGAGGCTCATTTTATCCCTATTTCTATGTACAAGCTGTAATAAAACACTGTTCTTGCTCATATATTTTATTAGTCCTATTTCATTTTCAAATCACAATCGCTAGGAGGCTAAACATGCTACCCTTGAACATAAAAAACAAGGGAAGAAAAACCTTCCCCATTCGCGAAAAATTAAACACACCTAAACTAATGGATTTAATTAAACCCTTCCAAGATATTACCAAATTTAAGTTTCATTGTCAAGTTTACACAAAATCTTCTGATAACACATGGATATTTAAATACACTGCTCAAGGCAAAATATCTATTACATTAGTTTTCCATAGTGGAAAATATCAGGAGCATTCTTATATTCTCATCGATGAGTTCTTTTTTACAGATATTTGTAGGCACCAAGGAATAGATCATAAACTTTTAAGGATGCTTTTACGCTATATACAAGAATTAGATTTTGACATCCTTCGTTTTAAAACGAATCTCTACCCAAACAAAGTGCTGTCACAGCAATTTGGCTTCCGACAAATTGGCATAGAAGAATCCGTACTTTCTCTTAAAACAACCTTTATCCATCGAAATGCAAAACAAGAATAAAGATCTAGACTACTGTATCCACCATCGATTCTTTTATTCATGGGAAACCAATACTTTTTCGATAAGACCATCGTTCATCTTTATGACCTTGATCTTAGCACTTGCTACTGTATACTCTACACCTTCATAAACAGGTCTGCTCGTTTCCTGAGATAAGTGGCTTACGAGGCCTCCTACTGTATTCCCCAGTTCTAGTGGAATGTTCAATCCGATGATACTATTTGCTTCCGCAATAGGTGTTGCCGCTGAAAAGACTTGTCCGCTTCTTTCATCAAAGGTTTCTCGAATAAACAGATATTTTCGAATTGCAAAAACTGATGCAATGGCAGCTACCCCTAATAAAAAATCTACCATACTGCTGCTATATATTAGCATTTTTCTGGCTATAGCATATAGAACAACCTCCAAAACACTTCCAGTAGTATGCAAAACCAGCATGATAACCAATTCAACCCCTACTACCAACAGCAATACATGACCTAGAAATTTTTGAAATACATCATAGGTTTCGAAGGTATTTGTTTGGTAGACTAACCCTAAATATTTAAATAGATCAATCATTCCAATAATAATTGCCAGGGTAATAAATGCTGCCAGGGCAACCTCTAAATAATAAGTGAGCTTTAAAATTTTACCCTTAAACCGATTGATATGCATATTATCCCCTCCTATAGCTTATCAATATATTCTTGGAGCTATCCCTACTCCGTACACTATTTTTACAGAGTTACAATTTTGCAATTTTTGTGCCAATATATATTGGCATTTTTTATATTGAACAAACTAGTTTTTTCCAGGGTTTTCTAGTTGTTGTCTTATAAAAAAAAAGAAGGTTTTAAATAACCGTCTCTTTTGGTGTACTATTTTAATACAAAACTCATCAAAATCCTTGTCCAACAATGTCCTAAAATAGTTCATTTGTATCATTTTAGGACATTTGTATTTTGTATTTCTCTAGTTTTCGATACAATGAACTTCTGCTAATCCCCAGTATCTTTGCAGTTTGTGCAATGTTGCCCTCTAGCTTCTCCAGTGTTTCTATGATAGCCTTTTTCTCAACTTCATCCAGGGACATTAGTGCCTTTATGGCACTTACTTTGGAAGAAGCCTTTGTTGTGCTGAAGGAGGTTGGAATGTGTTGAGGACCTAATACCTCACCATCATCAACATAATTCATAATTTGCTGAAGCACATTCTGAAGCTCTCTGACATTTCCTGGCCAATCATAATTTTTTAATATGCTATAAAAACTGTTGCTGATACCAGTAATATCTTTATAAAAGGTTTTACTGAATTTTTCAATAAAATAATCTATCAACAGCTTTAAATCTTCTTTCCGCTGTCTTAGGGGTGGTATTTGTATAGGAGTAACATTTAAGCGATAGTAAAGATCTTGTCTAAAATTTCCTTTTTCCACTTCCTCTCTTAAATCCTTATGGGTTGCTGCAATCACTCTCACATTCACTGGAATAACATTATGTCCCCCTACCCGAACAATTTCTTTTGTTTCTAAAACTCTCAGCAAACTAACCTGGGCATCTAAAGGCATGTCTCCTATTTCGTCTAAAAAAATAGTACCTCCATCGGCCAATTCAAACTTCCCTGGATGGCCACCTCGTTTCGCTCCTGTAAAAGCACCTTCTACATATCCAAACAATTCACTGGCCACCAACTCTCTAGGAATTGCTCCACAATTAATAAAAATAAAGGGGCCATTTTTTCTAGAACTGGAATTGTGTATGGCTTGAGCAAAGAGTTCCTTTCCAGTTCCACTTTCTCCTTGAAGTAAAACTGTAGAATTATTACGGGCTGCTATAATGGCTATTCTTTTTGTTTCAAGGATTTGATGACTATCCCCTAATATATCTTCAAATACAAATCTTGCTTCTGATCCTACAATCTTATTAATTAAGTTATGTACTTTTTTTAGTTCTCTAAATGTCATCACAATCCATTCCACTTTATTGCTCACTTGATCTTTTATAGGTGTTACCGTGGTGATACAAAAGAGCATCTTCCCATTCTTCATCTTAAAACAAAACTCTTCTTCAATTAATCCTCTGCCATTTTCTAGTACCTTATTGATTTTATTTTCGCTTTCCTTTGTCAATATTAAAGCAATCGATTTCAAAAGGACTTGCTTTTCGCTAACATTTAATAGCTTTCTCGCCATCAGATTGATATCCATAATTTTACCTTCATTGTTCACAGAAATCAGTCCATCGGAAATAGATTCCATAATTGCACGAAAATGCTGATTGGCAAGCATCAATCGCCTATTCATGCGATTAAATTTTAATTGATTCTCAATGGCCTCACATGCAGCAACAACCATTCCTAATGTGTGGGGATGAACCTTTTCGTGAGAGCCTGTAACACTAAGAACACCTATAATTCTCCCAGCAGTGCCCTTAATCGGTGCAGCAGATGAAGTCCATCCATGATATTGTCTACAAAAATGCTCTGCAGCAAATACCTGAATCGCTTCACCAATGGCTAAAGCTGTCCCTATAGCATTGGTTCCTATAACATCCTCTCTAACACAACATCCCAGAAATATATTGAGATTACCGCATTCTTTTATCAATTCTTCATCTCCAATAGAAGCTAAAATGTAGCCTTCCTCATCTGCAAGCCTTACAATTAGTCCCGAACCATTTACTAATTTATATAAGCTATTGATGTAGGGTTCAACCGTTTCCAGTAAATCCTTATAGGAATCAATTCTATTGAAAAGACTTTTCTCCGTAAGCTTTACTTCTATTATTTTAGTATAGGGATCTATTCCATAAGCCTGGCTCCGCAGCCATGAATCAGCAATAACAGGTCGGATTAACTCTCGCTCTAGAATGCTTTTTTCTGTAAAAGTTCTCCAAGCAGAATAAAATCCGTGATTCATATGAAGCATTTCTTGATTGGGCATAGGTCCACCACCTTCAGACTATAGTGTTCTCTGATAATTTTCATTTTCTATATTCTTATTGTATATGAAATTTCTTATAAACTGCAATAGTTCTATGAAAAGTTGCACCCTATCCATCATCTTTATTCCTCTTTTATGACCATTTAATAAAAAAGATAGCATCGGATAACTTTTCCGAAACTATCTCTTATTATCGTTATTCTCTAGGGGCAAATAAAAATCCTCTTCGTCTCCGTGTAAGAAAACTTTCTATTTCATCAACCCGCCCTTCTAAAGCTTGGATTCTTTCTTGTAATTCAATCAACTCCGCTTTCTTTTGTAGGTTCTCATCATTAGCTTCTTCTTTAGTTGCTTGGATTACCTCTTGTTCCATTTCTATCTCATCCTCCCCTTTTTCTTTTTTTTTTAATTTTAATGGTAATTCAGTGGTATTTTCTAAATTGCCAAATCCTAAGAAAGTGAAATCGGGGAAATCTTTACCAAAGGAATAATTAAATCGGTATAAATGTTCCTTTCTTTTATCATAAATGGAATATTTATATCTTACAAATACTTCTTCCTTCGATTCGTTCCAAAGATAGGGTGATGTCCATGTAATACCCATATCTTCAGAATAACAGCTGACTACTCGGTCGTGTTCGGTCCATATTGTCCATAGCTTATCGTCAAAGTAAACCAGTGTAGGATAAGTACAGTTTTCTGGATTAGACAATTCGTTTTCTGAGATTTTTACGATTTTATTGCCATTGATACGATGTTTTTCATGTTTTACAATTAGATTTCCTTCAATATAATGGCTATAGCATATATGCAGCTCTTCAGGGTATAAAAGAAGCATATCCAAATAAAGCTTATCATTCATATCATAAGTAAGCTGTAGTGTATCCTTCCATAAATTTGACAGGAGATCGTATGTCTTGATAAAAATTTGTTCCGTACCATTTACCAGGTTATAGTATCCTAAAACAAGTCCTTCTAATCGTTGAATAACTTGGAAAGGATTTAGAACGGTTTTTATGCGTATATCCCCTAACTCCATATTCTGCCAGCCATCATTTATATCTTGCAAACAATACATTCGAAAAACCTTATTGCTCTCAATAGAAGGAATGCAATAAAAAACGAATAACCTGTCTTCCAAGGAAGCAAGATTTAAATTATAGACATTTACTCCTATCTCATCAATTAGAATTTCACTTTCCCATGAGCCTTGGGAATATTTGTTTAAAAGTAATTTCCCTTCTTTATGCTGTGATACAAGAAAAATATTGTCCTGCTGATCGATAAAAACATCAAACTCGGGAACACAATTTTCTACTAAAACACTTTTCTCCATAGTTCTTGTCTGTTTGTAAAAACAAACATGAATTATATTTTCATTATCCCAACGAAAACTATGTATGTTACCAGCTCGGTCCGTCACCAGTGCATTTTTTTGATTTGCAAAGGGCAATTTTATCACCATCCTATCTAGCTCTTTATATTCATTCCAATTTACAGAACCTTTTTCTTCCTTAAGGCATATCATGGTATTTCAGTAGACAAATATTTTGCTTCATCCTAATCCTATGATTTATCTTAAAAAGATATGCTTTATTTGTACAAGAAGAGTAGCAGAAAAAGTTGTCTAGAATATAATGAAATTAGAAAGATTAGCTTTCATATCATGAAAAGGAGGAAAATTTATGGCTAATAAATCGTCTCATGCCAGTCTTGCACTTCCAGATAGATGTTGTACTGCTGAAACAGGCTGCTATTTTGATGGTTCATTAAGGAATGTAGTTTCTGAACCCATATATGTTCAAAAAGTATATGATGCAGCACTTTTCAATTTGCAGGGATTAACAACCGTCTCTGGTCAACCATTTGCCCCTGCTTTGGGTCCAGGAGGAAGAATTATTCGAATCTTAGATATCCGATGCAGAAAATTCTTTAACCCTGCTAATATCAATGATCCTAGAAATCTAACCGCTACACCTACTACAACTGTATCTGGTGCTGAATTCGTTCAAGATGGTTGTGGAAAGCCGATTACCGTAATTGGTCCCGATGGAACAGCATCAGAAAACTTGCTGTATATCAATACAGAAGAATGTGATGAAATAGGAAAAGGCACACCTATTTTTGGCACACAAACTATTGAAATTACTGGAAATGTCGTTGTAGAAATTGATGCAGTGATTGCAGATCATAAAAAATGTGAGAGAACCATCACCCTATCTGCCAATGTACCTGTTGCCAGAGAAGGAGCACCTCTTATATTGACAAACTTCTTCGAAATGTGTATGCCATCTGTATTTGATACTGCTTTCTTACCAAGATTTACAGAATTTTGCAATATCAATTGCGAAACAAGATTGGCAACCAACAGCATTACAAGAGATATTGTTATAGATCCAAATACTGGAGTTGTTAGAGCAAATTTGATTATTGCTTTATGCGTAACTTGTGAAAAGAAAATTGTTGTACCTGTACAACTTTGCGTACTTTCAACTGGGTTCCCTGTACTTCAAGCTGATGTATCACCTATTTGTACTACTTTCCCACAATTGTTCCCCGATCAAATTGATAGAACTCACCATAGACGATGCAGTGAAACTGCTGGAGAAGAGGTCGTGGAAACAATTATTCAAGAGCAAGAAGACACTATTGAATAATTGGATTATAGAAGAGATTCTAGTTTATACTAAATCTCTTCTATTTCTTTTCATATTTATCTTTCATCAACTCTGACACAAATACAATTTTAATTCCTTTCTTTTCTAGTTCGGGAATCAGTTCTTTTATAACTCCTGCTGTATTACTTCCTCCTAAAGGTCCTACATGTCCAATCCCGATGGCATAGCCTCTTTTTAATGCGCTATAGGCTAAAAGATTTATTTGTCGTCTAATGGTGTCCATTTCCTTCTCATTATCCAAAAAAACCGACATCTCTATAACTGGCACTTCATGTTTTCGGGCAATCTCTGATATAACAGATTTGGGTGTAGTTTTACTATCTACTATATATTTATTCTTTTTTTTCAATACGCTAATTACTGCATTCATTACCCTTCTATCACTACTGGCGAGAACCCCCATATGATTATTGGCGCCTACTGCATGAGGCACATCTTTAAAAGCATTTAACACAAAGCTCTCAATTTCCTTGTCTGTTTGACTCGTTCTGATAGCACCTCCCCCTAGTCCGATAGTGCTATTTTTTCTAGTTTCCATTGGCAAATGTACAATAACCTCATATCCTTTTTGATGAGCATTCTCCGCATCTCGCTTTGAGTATTTCATAAAAGGCATCACTGCAAAAGTCATTGGCCTATCAATGGTCATCATTTCCTCGGTCCCTTCTCCACCATTTCCAAGATCATCGATTAAAAAAGCCACTTTTGCCTTATATTTTTTATCCTGCTCAATCCCCAGCAGCCTCACACCACCCTCAAGGTTGCTGTACTCCTTTATTTCCTCTAATAATTCAGGTTCTTTAGCAGAATCAACAATATGGGTATTTTTACAAATTTCAGTTTCTATGCCAAAAAATAATATGCTCATAAGAATCATTATAAATACTGCGCTTATTCCTAATAAAACTTTCTTCTTGAACACGGGTCACACTCCTTTTTACAAGCTCCTATGAAAGTATATTATTGTATAAGCTTGTTTTATGAAGGACTGTATATAGAAAATATTACTATAAATAAAAAAACACTACATTCAAATGTAGTGTGAGTTTGTTTACAAATCACCTGTTTTTGATATTGGTAGCTTGTAAAATTCTATTATCTTTCTTGCTATTAAAAGGTTTATTTTCACTTGTTGTCCATCGCTGTTGATTCAAATATTCTCCTATTACCCTTTTAGACCCGTTGATTTTGTTGTGTATTTGTATATTGACCTAATTTTCCTTCTTTATCTGCTAATTTTTCTTTTCCACTGGGCATTAGTCCAAATTCTTCTAAAAACTCTTTGCTAAGCTCATTATTTTTAGATGTACCTTTT
>JBFNEZ010000135.1:0-10767 GCA_040797825.1 Thermotaleaceae bacterium
ATAATTCAAAAGTGACTTTTGACACCTTAATCTTGATAGGAAAGTTCTACTTTTCTATCAAATTTAAAAAAGGGGTTGTAGGGGATGAAATCCCCTGCCGCCTTCAGGAAGGTGCTCAGACAGCTTTGCTGTCGTCGAAGGAAACCTAGGGTTTCCTAGCGAAAGCGTCGGAGACGCTTTTTTCATCATTCTTTCTTTCCAATTTTTTAATCTTTCTACGGTGGGGATTTGGCTGTAAGGATTTTTCTACTTTATCCTCATAGATAAAGGGTTCATAGGCCATAGGGACACCGCAGCCCTTTCCAATTAGTTCACTTAAAGCAACGAGATCCTTCTTGTTCACTTCCCTAAGACTTTTTTTGCCTAGGGCCCGTATTCCTTTTTCAAGCTCCTGTTGACAGGCTTTAAGATAGTTGGCCAAGGAGGTTGCCCCAGCTTCCAGATCAAATTCATCTTCGTGGGAGCCCCCATGCCAAACCAATTGGGTTACGGGCTCAAAGGGGATCACCTTGAGAGCTTGGGTATGGGATACGGTAAAAAGAGCGGCATTGCCCACATAGCAGGCATCGGCACCAAGGGCACAGGCCTTGAGCATATCCCCGGGAACTCGAATTTTTCCAGAGGCCAAAAAAGTGATTTGATCTTTGAAGTTGTGTTTATAAAGCCATTCTGCTGTTCGAGAGATGGCAAAGGGAGCAGGAATTCCAAAATCATCCTGAAGGATGGGAACAGAGCCCTTGGTACCTGCTTCGCAGCTATCCACACAGATAAAATCCACACCACTGCTGCAGAGAATGTCCAGATCTGCTTCCAGATATTTGCTGGCACCGATTTTTGCTCCAATGGGCAGACCATCAGTGATATGCTTTAGATTCTTGACCAGTTTGGCTACATCCCTAGGATGGTTGATCTCCGGCTGTCTAGAATGGGCCACCAAATCATGACCAGGAGGATAACGAAAATATTTCCGCATCTCCGGGTCGATATTTTCCCCTTTGGTTCTGCTGCCGATACCGCCGATGGCTCCTTGACCAAATTGAATTTCTATGGCATCACTTTTACAGAGGGTTTCCTCGTCCTTGGCCCAATCTCCCCGATTGTATTGATGGATATAATATTTCGCAGCCTCCCTTTCTTCCGGGAGTATGGGGCCTTCTCCCGAGGTGGCAGCCGTCCCAACTTGGGCAGCTGCCTTAGCAAAGGCGATTTTTACATCCCGTGCCAAGGCCGTTCCATAGGCCATGGGTGCAATGATAATGGGAATGTCGATGGTAAAGGGCTTTTTAGATTTTTTCCCGATGGTGACTTGGGTATCTACAGGCTCTTCAAATTCGATGGGCATGACATAGAGCTGTCCAATGCTTAGCATAAGATCATCTAAGCTGGGGAATTTTCTTGGAGAACCCAGGGGACGATCGATGGCTGCGCCACCGGCTGCCCGCAGCTCATTTTCTAAGGTTTCATTAAGACCGGTTTTAAGACTGGCCGTAAAAATCTCCCAGGCGTTTTCATCATAATTATCCGTCATCAAAACCTCTGTATAAGTAGTAACCATCCTTTTAAACATCCAGCGTGAAAGTGCACGAATAGGATGAAAAAAAGGAGAAAATGCTCTTTGCTTTGATTTTTCAGACAAAATAGAAACCTCCTTTTAAGTTGAAACATTCTACCTATTATTTTGCTTGAAAGCTTTTAAAATATGTGAAGAATCCTGATAGTATGGCTAATACCAATGAAAATAGACAATAATCCAGATGGACTAAGAAAAGATAGGGTCGAATAATGCAAATAGGAACTACTTGCATTTAAAAATGGGTTATGGTATATTTTAGCTAAAGAATCTAGGCACTTAGATTCTTCCCATTTTTAGGCAGCAGAAATTTTGCTGCCAAATCTTTTGAAGGAGATTAAAAGTACATAGAAAGGGGTATGGATATGAAAAGCAAAATGAGGAAATGGATGGTCTCAGGGATTATATTGACCATGATTTTTGCTGTAGGCTGCACAAAGGAAAATACACCTTCTTCTCAAGGAGAACCAGAGGAGGAAAAGTTAAAGGTATATGCCAGTTTTTATCCTATGTATGATTTTGCAGCCAATATCGGAGGAGAACAGGCAGAAATACAATTGATGGTGCCTCCAGGAGTGGAAGCCCATGATTGGGAACCTACAGCAAAATTGATGGCAGAAATGGAAAAGGCCGATATATTTATTTATAATGGATTAGAAATGGAGCCTTGGGTAGAAAAACTTCTCGCAGCCATTAGCAATGATAAGCTGGTAGTCGTAGAAGCTTCCTCTGGAATCGCCCCCTTGAAGGCAGAAGAACATGAAGAGGATCATGATCACGAGGATGATGAAGATCATGAACATGAGGATGAAGATGAAGACCATCATCATGGAGAAAATGATCCCCATGTATGGCTCAGTCCTATCCATGCCATGAAGCAGGCTGAAAATATTAAAAATGCATTTGTTCAAGCGGATAGTGCCAATCAAGACTATTATGAGGAAAACTATCAAGACTTTGCTGAAAAGTTGAGGGCACTAGATGAAAAATTTATGGAGGAATTGGGGAATCTAAAGCGAAATGAAATAGTAACAGCCCATGCAGCCTTTGGCTATTTGGCAGATCGCTATGGATTAGAGCAAGTGGCCATTCGGGGCCTTTCTCCTCAAGAGGAACCCAGTGCCGCAAGGATGGCAGAAATTACTAAATTTGCAAGGGAACATGATGTGAAGTATATCTTCTTTGAAACCTTAACGAGCCCTAAGCTGGCAGAGGTTCTGGCTCGGGAGGTTGGCGCCCAAACGGCAGTGCTCAATCCTATTGAAGGTTTAAGTCAGGAAGAATTAAGTGCGGGTAAAAACTATATCACCATCATGGAGGATAATTTAACAGCCCTAAAAAAAGCATTGGGAGAATAGACATGGAGAAAGTAATTCAATTAATGGATATAACCTTTGGGTATGATGAAAATCCAGTATTAGAGAACGTGAATCTGGATGTTTTTGAAGGAGATTATATAGGGATTGTGGGACCCAATGGCTCTGCAAAAAGCACCCTTTTAAAGCTGATGCTAAATATTTTAAAGCCCCAGAGAGGGACTATACGGCTCCTGGGACAGGAGCAGAACCGCTTTAAGGACTGGGGGAAAATTGGCTATGTACCTCAGAAGGCTACGTCCTTTAACAGCAGCTTTCCTGCTACGGTAGAGGAAGTAGTGGGTGCCAATCTATATCCTCTGCTAGGGCTTTTCAGAACTATCAAGAAAGAGCATAAAGAGAAAATTTACCAAGCCTTAAAGGTAGTTGGAATGGAGCAATATGGAAAAAGGCTTATTGGCAATCTTTCAGGAGGACAGCAGCAGAAAGTCTTTATTGCTAGAACGCTTGTCAGTTCTCCCAAGGTCGTTTTGCTAGATGAACCTACTGTGGGCATTGATCTGAAATCTCAGGGAGAGTTTTATCAATTGCTGGAGAAGTTAAATAAAGAGATGAATATAACGATTATAATGGTATCCCATGATGTAGGGGTTATCACAGAAAAGGTAAATCGAGTGGCATGTATGGGTGATAAACGGTTGATCACCCATCACAGCTGCTGCAATATTCCCTTTAGTGAAGTGCTAACTCAATTTTATGGGGATAAGATGCAGTTAATGGTGCATAAACACAATCACTGATCTAAAGGAGCTATACTATGCTGGAAATATTACAATACGGCTTTATGCAAAGAGCGCTGCTGGCAGGCAGCATTGTTGGTATTCTTTGTCCCTTAATTGGGATTTTTATCGTATTAAGAAGAATGTCTCTAATAGGAGATAGTCTTTCCCATGTGGCCTTGGCGGGAATAGCTGCAGGGATATTGACAGGGATTTATCCCTTGGGTATGGCTTTAGCCACCTCTGTGGTGGCTGCTTTGGCCATTGAAAAGCTCCGTAAGGCCTACGAGCAATATGCAGAGCTGGCCATTGCCATTATTTTATCGGCAGGAATTGGGATTGCAGTGGTATTGATTAGCTTGGCAAAATCTATCAATGTGGATTTGTTTGGGTATCTTTTCGGAAGCATTACCACCGTATTGCCAGAAGACATTAAAATAATAGCAGTTCTTGGAATTGTAATTATTTTGTCTGTTAAGCTATTGTATAAGGAGCTGTTTTTTATCGCCTTTGATGAAGAGGCAGCCAATCTGGCTGGGATTCCAGTACAAAAAATTAATGTCTTTTTTATTGTGATGATTGCTACGACCATCACCCTAGCCATGAGAATTGTAGGCATCCTTTTGGTATCTTCTCTCATGGTTATTCCAGTGGCTGCAAGTTTGCAGATAGCACGGAGTTTTAGAGAAGCTACTTTTCTGTCACTGATCTTTGCAGAAATTGCCGTAATTTCAGGTATCCTTCTCTCTTATCATTTTGAATTGGCTTCTGGAGGTACTATCGTCCTTATCTCTGTATTGATTCTTATGGTCGTTCTTGTGCTAAAAAACATGAGTAGAAAAATAAGAATGAAAAAGAGCTTCGCTAAATAATAATCAAAGATAGATAAAAAGCTGTTATAATACTATTAAAAAAGCATGTAGTGATTTCCAGAAGAGAGAAGGTGTAGGGAGATGTTACAGAACAGTATCTTGGAAGGTTTTTCGACCATATTTTTAAGTATCATCCTAGAGGCCATTCCCTTTGTGATGATCGGGGCCTTTGTATCCTCGCTGATACAAATCTTTGTGTCAGAAGAAACCATAACCAGGATTATTCCTAAAAATAGATTTTTAGGGCTTATCGCCGCAGCTTTAATGGGGTTCATTTTTCCAGTATGTGAATGCGCCATTGTGCCTATTATGCGAAGGCTGATAAAGAAGGGAGTTCCCCTGCATATTGCTATCGCTTTTATGGTAGCCGTGCCTATTGTAAATCCAGTGGTATTGACATCTACCTATTATGCTTTCTCAGGACAGCTCCATATGGTACTGCTGCGGGGATGGCTGGGCTTTATGAGTGCCATCTTTATCGGCCATGTGATAGGGCTTTGGGAGGGGAAGAACAATCCCATGAAGGAGCAGCCATCCATGGTATACAGTGGTTGTGGCTGCGGTCATGAAGAACATCATCATGATCATAGCTGCTGTGGACATCATGGAGAAGAAGGAATTATAGATTTAATGGATGATGCAGTGGTCCACCACCATGTCCATAGCCATGGAAAGAAAAAGGGCCTATTGGGAAAAATAGTAGAGATGATGGAGCATACAAGCTTGGAACTCTATGATGTAGGAAAATATTTAATCATGGGTGCCTTCATATCTTCTCTTATGCAGACCTTTGTGGAACGGAATTATCTGGTGTCTATCGGACAGGGTCAATTTAGCTCTATTGCAGTAATGCTGGTGTTAGCCTTTATATTGTCCCTATGCTCCGAAGCCGATGCCTTTATTGCTCGAACCTTTTTAGGACAGTTTACTACCGGATCAATACTAGGATTTTTGATTTTTGGGCCTATGAGTGATATTAAAAACACCATGATGCTGTTGGGAACCTTTAAAAAGGGATTTGTGATTAGACTGACCATACTCATGTTCAGTGTATGCTTTGCTCTGGCCATGGTCATTAACTTTGCGGGTCTATAGGGAGGTAGGGGAATGAGAGGACGAAATATAAACGAGTGGATTTGGTTTGTAATTTTGCTGGGATTTTCTTACTATATTTATGATTTGATTGTTACGGATAAAATCATCATATTTATTCATCCCAAGATGATCCAGTATGTGTATTTTTCTCTGGGTGTATTCATACTCCTGTCTTTTTTTCAGTTCAAACGACTTTTTAGAAAAAGCAAGGGAGCTCCTCTTAAAATTGGATATATTGTTTTTTTAATTCCCTTGGTATTGGGATTTGGTGTCAATCCCCAGGGAATAAGCTCCAATGTGGCGGCCAAGAAAGGTGTGACCATGAATCAGAGTACAGGAGCCATCTCCATCCAAGGGGGTCAGACCGATATACCTGACTTTATTCAGGAGGGGATGGTGGTTTTTGATGATGCAAACTTTTATTATGCCCTCTATGATATGATGGAAAATATAGAGCACTATAAGGGAAACAAAGTGATGATATCAGGCTTTGTTTTTAAAGAAGATGACTTTCCCCCCGATCAGTTTGTGGTAGCTAGAATGCTGTTAAGCTGTTGCGCCGCCGATGCCCAGGTGGTGGGGTTGTTGAGCAGCTGGGAGGGTGCAAATACCCTGGAAAAGGATCAATGGGTGAGGGTGATGGGAACCATAGATGTTACTAATTTTTATGATAAATACCTGGGGCAGGACCATGAGGTGCCTGTGATTCATGTAGAATCTGTAGAGCCTATTGAAAAGCCAGCTGCCCAATATATCTATCCATAAATCATTGAAGGGATTGCCCCGTGGGCAATCCCTTTATCGTGTATAAGAATGGAATAGCGGGGGCAGCAGGATCTGATGCTCCTAAGATTTAGAAACACGGGTATATCCACCCTTTTAAGATTTTCTGTAGGGGTTGCACACTGTGCAACACGCTTTCCCGCATCAAAAATATTCATGGATATAGGTTTTCTTTCGCTGGAAGAGACCTGACAGAAGCTCTCTATCGGCAAAGGGAGCAATCCTAACCAGCTCTAGGGCTTCTGCCTGTTCAATGTCAATAACACCCCAGAAAAGCTGGGATAGGGTGTTGATTTTACAGTGTACATCTACCGGCCCAGCAGGTTCTTCTCGAACCTCAATCTTACCCTTTTGGATATCAAATAGAAAGCGGTTATGATTCCAAGGCGCAGAGCTGTCCTCCACCTCTAGGCATATTTTCCCGGAAAGTAGAGGGGAAAAGTGACTGTGCTCAAAGGCACCCTTCACATTGACGATTCTACCAGCCATGAAAGGGAGAACTTTCACTGAATTTAAAGGCTTTGGAGTGATGGTATCCTGGAGATAAAGATGGGTTACATCTCCAAAGGGAGCATCCCAAGAGATCCTTTCGATTTGAGATTTATGTCGGTAGAGAAAGTCAAAGATAGATTTTTGTGCCGCTGGAGAAGTATAGGCCAACTCCTTCCCATGAAGCCCATAGTCCTCCATATAATAGAGCATATAACCTATGGGTTCTTGGTTTTCATCTCGCAGCAAAAAGCCATGTCCACCATCGTGAAGCAAATCTTGTAAAAGATGTTGCCAATCTCTTTCACTTCTTAAGACATGACCATGATATCCCCTCAGATATTGCTGATAGATAGAATCTAGGGAGGCTAGATCCTTCCTTGGATCAATTCTAGAGAAAAAACCTGATGGCTTCGAAAGTTTTTTTAGATTTTGTATAGGCGTTTCGTAACGAAGCAGGGAATAACAGAGCTCCCAGCCATAGGGGACGTAGTAGTGGGTATCAAAGGGCATTAGAATGGATAGGTGATGATTTCTAGCAGCCATTTCCTCAAGGGCCTTCTTTAACAAGGGTTTCATGAAGCCCCGATTTCTATACTCTGGAGCAGTAACCACCCCAACCACATAGGAACAGGAAAATGGATTTTCATGTAAAAATAATTGATAAGGGTTTAGCTGCAAGGAAGAGATGAGGTGCTCATCAACAAAAACCCCCAGGGTATTTTCGGGCTGAAATACTTCTTCAAAGTACCAGCTATAAAAAGGTTCATTTTTTTCAAAAGCATATCCCCACAGTTTTTTCGCAGTGGGGATATCTTTTCTTTTTAGAAGCTTAATCTCCATAAAAACACCTCTATAGTATGGTAACATCATACTTTTCTAACAATTTGATAGGATGATAGGATTCCTTTGCCTTCCGAAGATTTTCAAAGCCCATATCCTCTTCTCGGTTTACATAAGTGATATGCTCACATTCATTTCTGCAAAAAAGTGTATTGATGGCTTGATAGAGTCCTCGAATTTCAGCATTGGCCTTTTCAATGTGTACCAACAGGGTATCATTGTCAGTTTTTTCTCCTAAAGTAAAGGCTTCTACCTGATTATGAATGACAATGGCTGCTCCTGTATAGCCTAGACGATCCATGTGGCTAAGGGCTTGATAGATGGCTTTTTCTTCATTCTCAAGAAGGCTTTTTTCAAGGGGAGAAGCTTCATCATCCATCAATCTGCGGGTTAAGCTCATACATCCATCTATAAGAGCAGGAGTCAATGGGACGTATTCATAAGCTGTATTTTTTTTAAAATGGTTAAAATGATTTTTTTTGGAGTGAAATCTACGACCCTGCAGTTTGGATAAATCTTCAGCAGAATAAATATAATCAAAATTATCCCGATCCGGTGCTGCTTCTATATCATGATCTCGAAGGCTTTGGAATACTTCAAGTAAAGGTTCTGGTACAAATTTCATCTTCAAGGGAGCCTTGCCTGTTCTCAGGCGCTGCTTTAGAACTTCTAGGGCCCTGGAAAGCTTTACAGGATCATAGACCTGTAGGGTTAAGGGTGGAAATAAAAAGGGTTCCCCATAATAATAGCCTGAAATACATAGGAAATCATGGATGATCTCATAGCGTAGATGATAGAGGTGGCGCCACATAAACAAATTGGTAAAGTTGATGTCAGAAATTTGGTAAGGATAGCTCTGAATATAACGGTTAAATAAAGCTTTATCCTCAATACGAATTTCATTAGATAGACAATTGGAATCTTCTGTACAAACTTGGTGTGATAACATAAAAATCTCCTTACTTATTATATTAATTTGGATGATGGGTCCATGATGAAACTACTTTAAAGAAAGTAGTTTCTTTTTGTATACCCAAATCTATAGAAAATAATCGGCGTATTTTTTGGAACGAACAAAGAATACAGCAATATTATATAATTCTGTATACAGAAAAGCAAATATCTTTCCATAAAGAATCATGCTGAGAATTTAGAAAAAACTTTGACAAAAATCCAAAAAGATAATAATATAATATATTATAAACGATAATGAATATCAATACCATGTGAAAATTAAATCTAAAAGGGGGGGGATAGCGTGAAAAAAACTATAGACAATTGTTTTTGTTTGCAAGAAGGAAGCGTAGAATTTGAAACATGGCTTGTAGAGATATTAGGACCAGTTTTGATGGGGGTAAAACCCGCAGAAATTCTTAGCTTTTCTTCAAAAGGAGAAGGAAATCAAAGAAAAGTAGAAATTATACATAGAATCTTTTCAAATCATACCAAGATACGCTATCAAAAAATTTCCTATAGAGATATATGTACCAAGTTCATCTTTTATCACCCAGAAGCTTTAGATAGGGTTTTGAAGGAGTCTAGAAACCAAAGATTTTTGCAATCCATTGGCTACCACAGACTTTACAGCAGGGAAATGTACTTAAGGATTCTAGAAGAAAAGATTGCTGGGGGAGAAATTCCAGATGAAATCGGCATATTTTTAGGATATCCCCTAAAGGATGTAATTGGTTTTATGGGGCATCCTTCCTTACGGCTTACAAAAATCAATGGATGGCGAATCTATGGAGATACTCGATTATCCGATGAAATCTATATCAGCTTTGTCCATGCAAGAAAGCAAGTAAGGGAGATGCTTGGGAGCAATAGCCCCAGTCAAATTTTACTTGCCTTATCTTAAAATCAATGCCAATTAAATTTTGGGGTGAGGGTGCTTGCATTTCTCACAATAACCAAACAGTTCAAATTTATGGTCTGTTAAGGTGAAGTTTTTGCTTTTCATTTGTTCATTGGCCTGTTGAAAGGGACAAAAGTCGATTACTTCTGTCTTGCCACAGCCTTTACAGATAATATGATGATGGTGGTTCTCTTCACAAATGAGTTCATAATGAAAGGCTCCTTCATTGATGCTGGTTTTATGAAGGATACCTAGTTTTTCAAATATTTCAAGATTACGATAGATAGTAGAAAAGTTTGTCTGAGGGTATTTTTCTTTAGACCGTTGATAAATTTCCTCTGCAGACAAGAAGCGATCTTTATGTTCCAAGAAAACATCTATCATGGCACTTCGTTGATGGGTTACTTTATATTCCTTTTCTTTTAAAATCTCTATAATATGCTCCTTATCTATCATGGGTTTCACTCCTACTTAGTCTCTTGTCTTCATTTTATAATAAGTCGGTTAATTTATCAACCGATTGTGATAAAGGCTAAAGACGATCCTATTGTTTATGGGTAAAAGTTTTTTAAAGAAGAATATTTCAACAATAAAAATCAGCAGATGCAATATGCAATCTGCTGATTTTTGAATGGGTTGGAAATGTCATGAAGGATTTGCCTCTACACAGTCCTGAGAAGGATCGGTTTTCTTTTCATCCTTTGAATCTATTGCAAAATATAGGAGAATACAAAATAAAATTAACAATCCTTCCATTTTAATCACCGCCGGTCTATAAGTTTCAATTCATTATAGCATAAAAAATATTCTGAAAAATAGATGTCATCAGATTGTAATGAAACTGTAAATAATGTAATAAAATGGTTTTGCTTGTATAAGTTTGCAGTCATTAGAACAGATTTTATTTTTAAGATTTTCCACGGATTGGAATTAACTATAAAAATTACATCGTGTAGTTCTTCTAGAATAGGACAAAAATATGAACAGAAAGCAAATATTTTCACATTGAAAGGAGAAGTACAAGTATGAGATTCTATAAATCGATTACCATGTTTATTGTATTTACGCTCATTATAGGATTAATAGCAGTAGGTTGTGCTCCTGCAAGAAGGCCCATCACCGATCAAGGAACCACACCAGGTACAGGAGGAGTCGGTGGTACAGG
>JBFNEZ010000136.1:0-10767 GCA_040797825.1 Thermotaleaceae bacterium
GCTTTTAATATATCCTAACATATTAAATGTATGTAGTGTTTTAGGACTAGAAAAAGATAAAGTCAGAAAAGTTTTTTCCGACATTAACAATAGGCTTATTCTATCAAAAAAATATTCTATATCTCCAGAACGGATATTGATTTTGATTCCACATTGCTTACAAAAAAAGGAGTGTATTCATAAAATTACATCCAACATTCAAAATTGTAAAAGGTGCGGAGCCTGTGATGTGGACAAACTAATCGAACTTCAAAACAAATATGGCGTAAGGCTACACATGGCCACTGGGGGAACACTTGCACGAAAGATTGTTCAGGAAATCCATCCAGAAGCAATCATTGCGGTAGCTTGTGAAAGAGATTTGAGTAGTGGAATACAAGATGTAAAGGGAATTCCAGTTATGGGGATTATCAATGAAAGGCCTGAGGGCCCTTGTGTGAATACACGGGTAAACCTTGATCAAGTAGAGCGTTCTATTCAATATCTAATCACTGAGGGGGAATGAGTATGTATTTTATCACACCATATGGTGGGTTTGGACCAGGAATGATTTTTTTATTACCTGCTATTGTCTTTGCCATGTACGCTCAGGCAAAGGTCAAGAGCACTTTTCAGAAATATCTAAATGTTAATAGTCGCAAAGGATATACTGGTGCACAAGTTGCACGTTCTATTTTAGATAGAAATGGACTCCGAGACGTACATGTAGAATATATAGGAGGATATCTCTCAGATCATTATGATCCAAGGGTGAAAGTTTTGAGACTATCCCCTCAGGTATATAACGGAACATCTATTGCTTCTATCAGCGTGGCAGCCCATGAAGCAGGCCATGCTATTCAACATGGAGTGGGCTATATTCCATTAACCTTTAGAAATACCCTTGCGCCTATTGCTAATTTTGGATCACAAGCAGTCTGGATTCTTGTTTTTGGAGGCTTTATCATGGGCTGGGCAGGATTAGTTGATCTAGGGATTTTGCTTTATATGGCAGCAGTAGCTTTTCAAGTTATTACGCTGCCCGTAGAATTCAATGCAAGCAGTAGAGCTATTGAACAATTAGAATTCAATGGATTCATTACATCAGAAGAAATTAGGCCATCTAGAAAAGTCTTAAATGCAGCTGCATTAACCTATGTAGCAGCAATGGCTGTTTCTATTGCCCAATTGTTCAGACTTTTGGTTTTGAGGAATAGAAGAGATTAATGGATGCACCCTGTTAAGGGTGCATCCATTTATGATAAGGAGAGAGAAAAAATGGAAAAAGTCAATGCCAGAAAAGCAGCTCTGGAAGTTCTGATAGACATAGAAAAAAACAATGCCTTTTCTAATATTGCTATACAAAGATACTTAAGGAATAAATCAATAGAAGATCGAGATCGAAGGTTTATTACAGAATTGGTTTATGGTGTTACGGAAAATAAAATATATTTGGATTATATTGTTGATAGACTTTCAAAAATCAAGAGAAGCAAGATTAAGGTAGAAACATTATCCATATTGCGTATGGGGCTATATCAAATTATTTTTTTGGACAAAGTACCTACTTCAGCTGCTGTAAATGAGAGTGTAAAATTAGTGAAAAAAGTGGATTTTGGTGCAGCTGGATATGTAAATGCAATTCTGAGAAACTATTTGAGAAATCCAGTAAGAATTGATTTAGATAAAGAAAAAATGGATCAAGCAGAGTATTTATCAATTAAGTATTCCCATCCTAAATGGATGGTGGAAAGATGGCTTAAAGATTTTGGAAAAGATTTCACTGAAGAGTTACTTCAAGCCAATAATAATACGCCTCCTTTGACCGTGAGAGCCAATACCCTCCTAACAACGCCAGAAACATTGCTAGAAAACTTTCAAAAGGAAGGGATAGGAGCCAGGGTGGGACTTTATGTATCAGAAGCTATTCAACTCGAACAGTCGGTAAACCTGGAAAGACAAACATCTTTTCAGAAAGGGCTTTTTCAAGTACAAGATGAAAGCTCTATGCTTGTATCCCATGTATTGGATCCAAAGCCAGGAGAGTTTGTAATGGATTTATGTGCTGCGCCTGGAGGAAAAACGACCCATATTGCTCAGCTAATGCAAAATAGAGGAAGAATATTGGCTTGGGACATTTATGAGCATAAATTAAAGCTCGTAAGAGATGCTGCATCTCGTTTAGGTATAGAAATTATTGAAACAATGTGTGTGAATGCTTTAGAATTAAAAGCGTCCTTCTTTGGAAAGGCCGATAGGGTTTTAGTAGATGTACCCTGTTCTGGGTTAGGAATTATTCGAAAAAAACCAGAAATAAAATACAATAAAAGCCTAGAAGTACTAAATGAAATAACAGCGCTGCAGTTAAAAATCCTTTCCAATGGAAGTAAATATGTTAAAAAGGAAGGATCCTTGGTTTATAGTACATGTAGTATTGAGAGAGATGAAAATGTAGGTGTAATGGAAAAATTCCTAGAGCAAAATTCTGATTTTAAACTAGCAGATATAAATGAGTTTTTACCGGAAAAGATTCGTTCAGAAGCTCCCTATCTTCAGCTATATCCACACATTCACCATATTGATGGATTTTTTATCTGTAAATTTGTTAGAATTTGATAAATCGGCTAACTGCAAAGGGCATTTAAGTATGGTATAATATGGTTTGTATATAAAAATAATAATACTATCATTGTATGGAAAGCGTGAAGGATAGTTGGTGGGGTGATTTAATGGAAATCGGAGCATGTTCTCATATTGGAAAGATAAGAGAAGTAAATGAAGATGCATTTTATATTGAGCAAGATCATCAAAGACTCTTCATTGTTGCCGATGGTATGGGTGGACATAATGCAGGAGAAATTGCCAGTAGTACTGCAATTGAGTCTATTGTTGAATATATTCGCAATAATTGGGATGATTTAGATTCTGCAGGAGACGGCAAGATCTATGAGATGCTTAAAGCTGCAATCTTAAATGCGAATCATAAAATATTAGAGCGTTCAATACACGACACAAAATGTCAAGGAATGGGTACAACTTTGACTTTAGCTTTTGTTCTTTCAAAGATTTATATAGGACATGTTGGAGATAGTAGAGCTTATATCATCAGCAAAGAAAAGATAACTCAGATAACGCAAGATCATTCTTTGGTAGCTGAGTTGGTTAGAAATGGTAGTATTACTGAAAAAGAGGCTAAAAGTCACCCTCAAAGGAATATTATAACCAGAGCCTTGGGAACAGATGTGAATACAATGATTGATATTTATAGCACACCTTTTACTCAGGGAGATATTGTGCTCCTCTGCACCGACGGACTAACAAATTTAGTGGAGCCTATAGAGATATTGGAATGTATGATACATAGTAGAAATATTCAGCAAGGATGTGAACACTTGGTAGAACTGGCCAATGAAAGAGGCGGAAACGACAATATAACCGTATTAGCCATAAAAAATATAGAGGAATAGAATCGAGGTGAAAAAATGATAGGCAGAATACTAGGGAATAGGTATGAAATTCTTGAAAAAATTGGCGGCGGAGGGATGGCATTAGTTTATAAAGCAAAATGTCAACTGTTAAATAGATATGTGGCAGTAAAGATATTAAGGCCAGAGTTTACTAGTGATGAAGATTTTATTAGTAAATTCAAACGGGAATCTCAGGCGGCAGCGAGCCTGTCACATCCTAATATCGTAAATATTTATGATGTTGGAAATGATGACCATGATATCTATTATATCGTTATGGAATATGTAAAAGGAAAAACCTTAAAGCAGTATATTAAAGAAAAGGGTACTCTAGAAACCGAGGATTGCATTCATATCGCTAAACAAATTGCCCTTGCTCTGCAACATGCTCATAGCAATCATATTGTTCACAGAGATATAAAGCCCCATAATATTCTAATTACCGATGATAGCAGAGTTAAGGTAACAGACTTTGGTATTGCTAGAGCTGCTACTTCTTCCACGGTTACCAATACCGGAAATGTTATTGGATCAGTACATTATTTTTCACCAGAGCAAGCTAGGGGGGGATATACAGACGAAAAATCTGATCTCTATTCTCTAGGTATTGTTATGTATGAAATGATCACAGGGCGTGTTCCCTTTGAAGGAGAAAGCCCAATTTCTATTGCTTTAAAACATATTCATGAAGATGTGGTTAGACCTTCTTTAATCAATAAGGACATTCCAAAAGCAATGGAAGATATCATTATGAAGTTGATCCAAAAGGATCAAATGAAAAGATATAATAATGCAAAGGAAATATTAGAAGACCTGAATCAGGCGTTAAAGCAGCCTATGGGAAGTTTTGTGAAAATAGAGGAAGACGACGACAGCCCTACACAAGTTATACCTGTCGTAACAGATGATGGATTAAAAGGGAATCGAGATATTGGAAGAAAAGTAAGTCCAAAGGAAAAAAATAAAAACAAATGGATTATTGGCGGAGCAGTGACAACAGCCTTCATTCTAGCACTTATATTTATTGGAAGCATGTTCTATTTCAATGGCGTATTTAATGCACAAGAGAAGGAAGTACCAGATGTAGTGGGAATACCCTATGAGAAAGCAAAAGAAAATCTTGAAAATATCGGACTGGCCAATGAATATACTGAACAGTTCAGCAGTGAAGTAGAAGCAGGGTATGTTATATCTCAATCACCAAATAAAGGAGATATTGTCAAAGCAGGGTATCCGATAAAATTGGTAGTGAGTAAAGGAGCAAGAGCTACAGAAGTTCCTAATCTAATTAACAAAAATATTAATGAAATTGAGGCAATACTATTCAATGCTAACTTGAAGGAAGGTATTGTAAAGTATGAGAATAATCCTCTACCGATAGGGGTGATTATTCGCCAAAGTCCTGATGCAAAGACCCTGGTTTCAGAAGGCACTGAAGTTGGAGTAGTTGTAAGCCAAGGACCTGAAACTAAAACTATTTTAATGCCAAAACTTGTTGGAAAAGATGTTGCTGAAGCGAAAAAAATCATTGAATCTTCTGGCTTGGTATGGGGGACGATTGATTACAAGGAAGATAACATAGTAGCTAAAGACTTAGTTATCTCTCAAAGCGTTCCTGCAGAGACAGAGGTAGAAGAAAAACGTGTGATTAATCTGGTTGTAAGCAAAGGGGCGGAGACTGTGGAGCCGCCTGAAACTAGTGATGAGACCAAGCCAATTAATTTAGATATTAACTTCAATAAAGCGCAAAGAGAGGAATTTGCATTAAAAATTGTCCTAGAACAAGATGGGGCTTTTACAGAAGTCTACAATAAAATAGAAAATAAAAGTGTTGGAAAGAAACGAATAACGATTCAAGGAAGGGGAAAAGCTGCATTGTATGTTTATTTCGATGATATATTGGTATCAACACCTACTCAAGTAGATTTCGAAACAGGAAAGTTAGTTAAAAATGATTAAGGGAACGATTATTAAAGGTATTGGAGGCTTTTACTATGTAAAAGCAGAGGATAAAATCTATGAATGTAAGGCTAGGGGAAAATTTAGAAAAGAAAAGGTAATTCCTTTGGTGGGAGATCATGTAAAGATTTCTGTCCATGAAGGATCCATGCAGGGGGTAATAGAATCTATTCTCCACCGAACTACAGAGCTTATTCGCCCACCTGTAGCAAATGTAAATCAGGCAGTAATTGTTTTTGCTATTCAACGTCCAGAACCTAATCTTTCCTTATTAGATCGATTCCTTGTACTTGCTGAAAATGAAGGATTAAATATAGTTATTTGTTTTAATAAGGTTGATCTGGCTACAGAGGACATATTCAACAAACTATATAATATTTATGGAAATATGGGCTATGAGGTAATTGCAACGAGTACGAAAATAGGAACGGGCATAGAGCCATTAAAAAGCTGCTTGAAAGATAAAACAACAGTATTTGCAGGGCCTTCTGGTGTAGGCAAATCCTCTTTGCTAAATAAAATACAGCCTAATTTAGCGCTTCAAACTGGTGAAATTAGTGAAAAAATTGAAAGGGGCAAGCATACTACCCGACATGTAGAACTGCTCTCCCTAGATTTTGGGGGGTGGGTTTTAGATACCCCTGGTTTTAGCTCTCTGCAAGTAGATTTTATTGAGAAGGACCAGCTTCAATATTTATTTAAAGAATTTGGTTCCTTTATTGAGGAATGTAAATTTCATCCTTGTAGTCATATTAAGGAACCTGACTGCGGAGTTAAGAAAGCGTTAGAAGAAAATATAATCTATTCATCCCGATATGACAGCTATAGGAAATTGTTGGAAGAAATAGAGAAAGCGAGGAGATATTAAACGTGGTTCAAATAGCACCTTCCATACTCTCGGCGGATTTTTCAAATTTAATTGGGGACATCAAAAAAGTTGAAGAGGCAGGAGTAGATATGCTCCATATTGATGTAATGGATGGCCATTTCGTCCCTAATATAACAATTGGGCCTTTAGTTTTACAAAGCATTCGAAAAAAAACAAAATTACCTTTTGATGTGCATCTAATGATAGAAAATCCTGACCAATATATACCTGAATTTGCAAAGGCTGGAGCAGATATTCTTACAGTTCATGTGGAGGCATCACGACATATTCATCGGACCATTCAAAATATTAAAGCTCACGGAATTAGGGCAGGGGTTTCACTAAATCCAGCTACGCCTTTAGATACGCTTAATTATATTTTAGGAGACCTGGATATGGTTTTATTAATGTCTGTCAATCCTGGGTTTGGAGGACAGACATTTATCCCAACAGTTTTAGATAAAATTGCTCATCTAAAGCAAATGATAGATGAGAGGGGTTATCCAACGGATATACAGGTTGACGGAGGTATTAATCTAGATAATGTACAAGATGTTGTTAAGGCTGGTGCCAATATTCTGGTAGCTGGCTCTGCAATTTTTAACAGCAATGATATTGAAAAAACTGTAGCTGATTTTAAAACGAAAGTGCTATAGAGATTTAGCAGGGGAGGGCTTCCGTGAAGTGTGCAATTATAGCTAATGGAGACATAAGAGATTATTTGTTTATTAAAAAAAGCCTTCTAGAATATGACTTTCTTATTTGCGCTGATGGAGGCGTACGCCATTTTTATCATATGGGGTTATTGCCTGATATAGTGGTTGGGGATTTGGATTCTGTTAATGAGGAACATCTGCAATATATAAAAGCCTACAATATCCCTATTCAAAAGTTTTCGCCCGATAAGGATTATACGGATACAGAATTAGCAATACGATATGCATTGGATCTCAATGCTACAGATATAGCTATATTTGGTGCCATTGGCACACGGATGGATCATACTCTTTCTAACATTTTTTTATTAGTACCCTTATTAAAAAGAGGAATTCAGGGGAAACTGATTGATGAATACAATGAAATAAGCATTACACATAACAATATAGAAGTAGAAAAAAAAATAGGAAATAACATTACTATACTTCCATTGGTGAGTCAGGTAAAAGGGATTACCCTAGAAGGATTCCAATATCCACTAGAAGAATATGATATGAAAATGGGTGAATCCATTGGTATCAGCAATAGAGTATTATCAGATTATGGAAAGATTATTGTACAAGAAGGGATTTTATTGGTGATCATCTCAAAGGATGCTTCTGAATAGATTCGGCTAGTTGAAAAGTAAGGCATTTATACGATTTTTATAATCCTATGTTTATCTTTAAAGTGAGAATTTTAAGGATGAACATAGGATTTATTATTATATTGCAAGCTGCTAGTTAGATTTTGTAGCAATAATCATTCATTCAGAATAATATATATAAATATACTTTTAAATTAATCTAATTATACGATTGCTTTAATGGGGTGATGCTTTGAGAAAGCCAGTTATATTGAGAAAATTATTAGGAATTCTATTAGCTCTATTCGGAGCTATCATTATTATAGAGCTGATTCCGCTTTGGCTGTGGTATAGTTTTCTAGGTATATTCGTATTGTTGTTCGTTTCATTTCTATTTAGGATATTCTAAGGGAGGGGGGACTATGTGGAGAAGAAGGAGAATTGGGAGTAGGCTTATTGGACTTTTTCTTTTAGCCACAGGTTTGGTAATTGTCTCAATTATGATACTGCCCTATACTATCTGGCTCTTCTTGTTAGGATGCTGCATGCTTTATTTAGGATATAAACTTTTTATTTAAGGTATACAACAGAAATAATTAAAAAAGCCTACCAATTAAAGTAGGCTTTTTAAGGCTAGATTGCTCTTTCAACCTTGTTTGCTCTCAGACATCTTGTACAAACATTGATTTTCTTTGGAGAACCATTTACAACGGCTTTAACCTTCTTTATGTTTGCACTCCAAACTCTCCTTGTGTGGCGGTTAGAGTGACTTACATTATTTCCGGACAACCTACCTTTTCCACATACGTCACAGGATCTTGACATATAAAACACCTCCTTCGAGACAACATACCATATTAAAAGCATTATTATTTTACCACACTATTTGTATTTTGTGCAACATTTAGTATAAAATATTCCATTTAAAAACCATAAAAGCTACTTACATATAGATATAAATTTTAATAACTCATTTAATAAAGGACAAAGATTTTATTAAAGGGAGGTTACAAAATGGCAGCGAAACTTGAAAATGAATTGGGTAATATTTTTATAGATAATGAAGTGTTGGCTTCAATTGCGGGCATTTCTGCTATGGAATGTTATGGACTTGTTGGAATGGCAACTAAATCAACAGCTGGAGGATTATTTGAGCTATTAAAAAGGGAGAACATGAGCAAAGGAGTGAAAGTTTACACAGAGAATAATGAAATTGTTATAGATCTCTTTATCGTTGTAGAATTTGGAACGAGAATATCTGTGGTTGCCAATAATATAATTGACAAAGTAAAATATAATATAGAAAGTTTAACGGGTATGAATGTAAAGAAAGTAAATATTAACGTTCAAGGCGTTCGGGTTGAAAAGTAATCTAAGGAGGTACCTATTTTGATAATTAAATATATAGATGGTCCATTATTGAAGAAAATGATGCTCCAGGCAGCCAACTCCCTAGAAAACAATAAAAGTTCTGTAGATGCGTTAAATGTATTTCCTGTACCCGATGGAGATACTGGAACAAATATGTCACTAACTATGAATTCAGCTGCACGGGAGATAATGGCAGTGCAAGGTGAAAGTATAGATGGGATTGCAGAAGCTGCAGCTACTGGTTCATTAATGGGAGCTAGGGGAAATTCTGGAGTTATTCTTTCTCAGATTTTTAGAGGCTTTTCAAAGGGGTGCAAAGGCAAGGTAGAATTGAGTACTTTTGATTTTGCCAATGCACTAAAAAGTGCTTCTGACACTGCATATAAAGCAGTTATGAAGCCCATAGAGGGAACCATATTAACAATTGCTCGGGAAGTAGGAGAAAAAGCCATTGAAGTTTCTAAAAAGGAAGAAACTTTTGAAAAATTTTTCCACCAGCTAATAGACTATGCTGAAATCGTTTTAGATAAAACACCAGATATGTTAAAGGTATTGAAACAGGCCGGCGTTGTAGATGCAGGTGGAAAAGGTCTTATTTTTATTTATAAAGGTTTTTATGAGAGTATAACAGGAAAAACAGTAACCATAGACTCCCCTGCAATCCTTCACCCAAATACTGAAATTCATGAAAATATTGATTTTGAAGATATTACATTTGGATATTGTACAGAGTTTATTATCAAAGGAGAAGGTATTGATATTGAACAATTTAAACAGGCTATTGAAGCTTACGGAGACTGTATGTTGGTAGTTGGGGATGGAGAGCTGGCAAAGGTTCACATACATACCAATCATCCAGGAAGTGTTATGGAGCACGGCTTAGCCTTGGGTGAACTTATTAATATAAAAATAGATAATATGAGACAGCAGCATCAACATAAGATTTTTGAAACAAGTCAAAAAGACGAGGAATTAAAAGAATATGGAATGATAGCAGTTACTATGGGAGAGGGCTTAACCGATATTTTTAAAGATCTTAACGTCGATGAAATTATTGTGGGTGGTCAAACGATGAATCCTAGTACAGAAGAGATTTTAAAGTCCATTGATAAAGTGATGGCTAAAAATATTTTTGTTTTCCCAAATAATAGTAATATTATACTAGCTGCCAATCAAGCCAAGGAGCTTAGTAAAAAAAATGTTTTTGTAATTCCTACAAAATCTGTACCTCAAGGAATCGCTGCAATATTAGCCTTTAATGGAGAAATGGCTCCTGAGGTAAACGCGGATTCTATGACGAAGGCTTTGACAAGGGTGAAAACTGGTCAAGTTACCTATTCAGTTCGAGATACACAATTTAACGATATCGAAATTAAAAAGAATGATATTCTAGGTATGTATGAAGGGAATATAAAAGCAGTAGGCCTGGATATTGAAGACATAGCTTTTAAACTGCTTGAAGAAATGGTATCTGAAGAAGATGAGATCCTAACCATATTTTATGGAGAAGAACTAGAAGAGGCACAGGCTCAAGCTCTCGCAGATAAAGTGCGTCAAAGATATGGAGATATTGATATTGAAGTGCATTATGGAGGTCAGCCATTGTATTATTATATTTTTGCCATAGAATAGGAAATGACAAAAGTCGTTTCCTTTTTTCAATCATACTAGGCTTTAAGAGGTGATAATATGGAGCCATTAAAACAGTCAATCCAGTTTCTCAAAGGAATTGGACCCAAAAGGCAAAAATTATTCAATAGAATTTTAATCTATACTATAGAAGATTTTCTATATACATTTCCTAGAGAATATGAAGATAGAAGGGTGGTAAAATCAATCGC